>JAGTUV010000425.1 GCA_018224305.1 Gemmatimonadota bacterium | reverse complement strand
GCCGCCAGCCGAGCAGCGACTCCGCCTTGTCGATGTTCGCCCACGTCGCGCGCACGTCCGCCTTGTGCGCTTCGGAGTACTCGAGCTTTGCTTCCTTCCCGGTCAGTTTCTCGATCATGCGGATGGCATCGATCAGCAGGAACGGCTCGTCGGAGCCGAGGTTCACGACCTCGTAGCCGACCTTCTTCAGGCCCGCGATCGTGCCGCGCGCAACGTCCTCGACGAACGTGAAGTCACGCTCCTGTTTACCGTCGCCGAACACGTGGACGGTCTTCCCCTCGCGGATCCACTGCACGAACCGGAACAGCGACATGTCCGGCCGGCCGGCCGGCCCGTACACGGTGAAGTAGCGGAAGACGGTGACATCGATGTCGAACAGGTAGTGATACGTGTAGCACATCACTTCCGCCGCCTTTTTCGACGCTGCGTACGGCGACAGCGGCCGGTCCGTGTTCGCGGTCTCACTGTACGGTCGCGGGTTGTCGCCGCCATAGAGCGATGACGTCGATGACAGCACGAACTTCGGCACGTCGTGCCTGACGCACAGGTCGAGCAGGTTGAGTGTCGCGGTGTTGTTCGCGTCGTTGTAGATCCACGGGTTCTCGACGGACGGGCGGACGCCTGCACGCGCGGCGAGGTTGATGACGCCATCGATGCGGCCGGCGGCGGCGAACACCTGTGCGAGCCGGTCGCGATCGAGCAGGTCCATCTTCTCGAACGTCAAGCCTTCCCTGCCCTCGAGCCGCTTCAGGCGCCAGTCCTTCAGGCGGACGTCGTACGCATCGTTCATGTTGTCGATGCCAATGACCCGCTGCCCGTCATCGAGCAGCTGCTGCACCACGTTCGATCCGATGAAGCCTGCGGCGCCGGTCACGATGTACGTCTTCACGTCTGCCTCTGCCTTCTCAGGATGTTCGAAGATCACGCGATGATTCCCCGGCTTACCCAGCCGCGACGGTGGCCCAGCCATGCGGCCGGCGCGCCCGCTCGCCCGGATCGGAGATGGCCCCCGAAAGCGAGATGATGCGTGCGTTGCCGGCGACGCGACGCATCGCGCCGCGCGTGTCGAGCACCAGTTCCGCGTGATCCGCTACGAGCTGGTAGTCCACGTCCGCGTGCTCCGTGGTGATGAGCACCAGGTCGGCAGCAGTCAGCACATCGCGCGTGAGTGGCGCGCTGTGCAGCGGCAGGTCCTCGAGCTCGGTGTGGCCGTCGTCCAGGATCACCGAGCAGTGCGGGTCGTGGTATGCGACATCAGCGCCCTTCTCCTGGAGCAGGCGGATCACGTCGAGTGCGGGACTCTCGCGCAGGTCGTCGATGTCCTTCTTGTAGGCGATGCCGAGGACGAGCACGCGCGCGTCGTGCAGCGCCTTGCCGCGCTGGTTCAGTGCGTCGGCTGCCTTGCGCACGACGAACTGCGGCATCTCGCCGTTGATCTCACTGGCCAGCTCGATCATGCGCGTCTTGAAGTGCAGCGTGCGCATCTTCCAGGCGAGGTAGTGCGGATCGAGCGGGATGCAGTGGCCGCCGAGGCCGGGTCCTGGCGTGAACTTCATGAAGCCGAACGGCTTCGTGGCCGCCGCGTCGATGACGTCCCACACATCGACGCCGAGCTTGTCGCAGACCTGGGCGAGCTCGTTGACGAGCGCGATGTTGATCATGCGAAACGTGTTCTCGTACACCTTCACGAGCTCCGCCGCCTCCGCGCTCTGGACGGACACGATGTGGTCGAACACCGTCGAGTAGAACGCCTCGCCGATCCGCATGCACGCGTCGGTGATGCCGCCGAGGACCTTCGGCGTGTTCTTCGTCGTCCACACCGTGTTGCCGGGGTCGACGCGCTCGGGGCTGAAGCACACGAAGAAGTCGGTGCCGGCCTTCAGACCGCTATCCTCGAGCAGCGGCAGCAGCACGTCGCGGGTGGTGCCCGGGAACGTAGTGCTCTCCAGGATGATGAGCTGGCCGGGGCGCAGGTTCTCCGCCAGCGTGCGCGCTGCGCTCAGGATGAACGAGAGGTCGGGATCCTTCGTCTTGCTGAGAGGCGTCGGCACGCAGATCGAGATGACATCGCACTGCTTCATCATCGACATGTCCGTCGTGGCGAGCAGGCGCTTCTTCTTGACGAGCGCGGCAACATCCTCGCTCGACACGTCCAGGATGTGACTGGTGCCGGCGTTGACGGCACCGGAGATCGACTCGGATATCTCGAAGCCGATCGTGCGGAAGCCGGCCTTGCCGATCTCGACGGCGAGCGGCAGGCCGACGTAGCCCAGGCCGATGACGCCGGCAACGGCCGTGCGCGTGTCGATCGATTTCGTGACGCGGGCGACGATCGCCTCAGCGTTCTCGGTACTGCCCATTTCGGTTTTCCTGTTCATGATGTTCGGGTCGCGGTGTCGTTCGGTTTACACGACCGCGCCGCTGATGCTGGCGTCGGCGAGCACCTCATCGAGCTGGACGCCGACGATGGAGCTGATCCCCGCCTCTTCCATGGTCACACCGTAGAGCCAGTCCGCGGCCTCCATGGTGCGCGGGTGGTGCGTGATGACGACGAACTGCGTGCGCTCCTTGAACGTCTGGAGCATCGCGATGAAGCGGCCGATGTTCGCCTCATCGAGCGGCGCGTCCACCTCGTCGAGCACGCAGAACGGGCTCGGCTTGACCAGATAGATCGCGAAGAGCAATGCGAGTGCCGTGAGCGCGCGCTCGCCGCCGGAGAGCAGGTGAATGCGCTG
>JAGTUV010000424.1 GCA_018224305.1 Gemmatimonadota bacterium | reverse complement strand
GGCGACACACGTCCTGATCGTCAGCACCACCCCTGAGCTGGACCTCGAGATCAATCGCAAGCTCGAGGCCGAACTGAAGGCACTAGGGGGCGAGTTCCTGGTGACCGTTCCGATGCCGGTCAGGGCCGATCCCGGGGAGACCTGACCGGCCCGGGGAGACCTGACCGCCCGGGGAGACCTGACCGCCCGGGGAGACCTGACCGCGGAGAGAGCATCCCGTCCTCATTTGTCGTAGCCCATACGGGTGAGTCCATCTCACCCTCCGCTCACCAGGCCCCCCTCCGATCGGCTGATGGTGCATGCAGGCTTCTTCCGTCAGCTTTCATGGAAGGGACGGCTGCGTCCGCATGGCGCGGCATCCCATGAGTTTCGAGAGTCAGCATGCCGCACCCTGTGTCAGGAGGAATTCTGTGAGAAACCCGACAATGAATCGCACGCGACGAGTTCCGGATCGAACCGGTGACATCGCCGGCATCAGCGTCACACCCACCGATTTGAGCGCGACTGCGCCTCTTCGCGTTCTCTTCAATCACGTCGGAGGATGGTCAAATGAGTAGCATGAAACTTCGTTCGAGCCCGGCGTGGGCTCCGCGCGGGTCTGCTTTCCGGGTCATGGTCGCAGTCCTCTTTGCGGGGCTGTTCGCCGCCGGCTGCAAAGACGCGGCAGGTCCCGAACAGCTGGAGACGCTCACGCTCACGCCGGCTACGTCGACCGTTGCGCCGAACGCTACCGTGACGCTCACCGCAGCCGGTACGCGCGCTGGCACGAACATCACGATTCTAATTGGTGAGACCTACGCGGTCACCTCCGGCGGTGGCACTGTCAGCGCCTCCGGAGTATTCACGGCGCCCGCGACGGCCGGGACCAGCACCATTACGGTCACGTGCGCCGGGCTCACGAGCACCGCAACGGTCACCGTGGTCGCAGGGCCGCTCGCAGCCATCACGGTCACGCCGAATCCAACGCTCCAGATCGGTGAGACGCAGCAGTTCACAGCCGTCGGCCGGGACGCGTTCAACAACATCGTCGCAATTGTGCCAGTGTGGTCGACCACGAACCCGCCCGGTACCATCGATGCGAGTTCGGGGCTCTTCACCGCGGGCAACACGGTCGGCACCTACGACGCCAGTGTGACCGCGACGTCGGGATCGATTTCCGGCACGGCCAGCGTCACGGTAGTCGCCGGTCCGCTCGTGACCATCACGGTCACGCCGAATCCGGTGACCCTGGAGACGAATGCGCAGCAGCAGTTCACGGCGGTCGGCAGAGATGCCGGCGGCAACATTGTGCCGATCTCGCCCGTGTGGAGCACGACCAATCCGCCCGGCACCATCGACGCCGGTACGGGTCTGTTCACCGCCGGCACCACGACCGGCGTGTACAGCAACAGCGTCACGGCAACGCAGGGCACCATTTTCGGAACGGCAACCGTGACCGTCACGGCGCCCGTAGTCATTCCGCCACCGCTCCCGGCCGCGGGATACCGGACGATCGCCCGCGTGGCCTGGACGTGCACCAATGGCGACATCACGGGCGATGTCGCGACCAATCAGACGGCCGCCGAATCGCCACCAGGGTCGGTCACACAGACGGAGTGTCCCATCTCCGGCTCGATCGACATCGGCTCTGCGGCCGCGAAGCAGGCGTACCAGGACTTCCTGGCCACATACGCGACGCTCGAAGCGACCTCCTGCGGCACGACGCTGACCGGTACGCTCGCTGGCGTCATTCTCGGGCCGGGCGTGTACTGCTTCGACAACGACGCGGCTCTGACGGGCACGCTGACCCTGTCGGGTACATCCACCGATCAGTGGCTGTTCAAGATCGGCCACGCCGGTATCCCGGGCGCACTCAGCGGCAACGACTTTGACGTGGTGATGGCAGGCAACGCTTCAGCCTGCAACGTGACGTGGTGGGTCAGACAGGCTTCCACCATGACCATTTCCAACTTCCAGGGCCATATCCTCGCCGGCGCCGGAATCAGCTTCACCGGCGACACGTACAAGGGCAACGCCTGGTCGCAGGAAGACGTCGCAGTCACGGGCACGGTCGTTACGGCGTGTGACGCACCATGATCAACATGACGAAGCAACTCAGCGCTCAAGCGCCGGTATATGCCGGCAGGGTGTTCAAAACTATGACAGGAACCATTATGTCACCAAGAAGCTGGATCGTCTGTTCCATGGCTGCCGTGCTGCTGGCCAGTCCGGCGGCGGCGCAGCAGCCGGGGACGTTCGAGGTCGGCGGGTTCGCCCAGTGGACCTGGTTCGACGAGAACGCCGGGGCCCCGAACGCGGTTCCCGAGAACGGACTCGGCTACGGCGGCCGGCTCGGTGTTTTTCTGACACCGAAATGGCAGATCGAAGGCGACGGATACTATTCGCCGCAGGACAGGAAGCAGACCGAGGAGTTCTGCTGTCTCGGCATGTTTCCGACGCTGGTCACCGCGTCAGCGTTTGCTCTCCGCCTGAACTACAACGTGCCGATGGGCATGATGGGCGGGCGCAGCCACCTCATCTTCGGTGCCGGCGCGGTTCGCACGCACTACAAGATGGAGGGTGGTAACTCAACTGACACCTCCACGGCCAACTTTGGCCCGAGCGGACTCCTCGGTCTTCGTCTCGGTCTCGCGGAGCGCGTGGCACTGCGCTTCGACGGCGTGGCCGACTACATGCCCGGCAAGGAGCCGGAAGCGAATTTGAACCTGCACGCCCGTGCGGGCTTGAGCTTCCTGCTCGGTGGACGTGAGCCTGTTGTTCCGGTCGCGCCGGCACCACCGCCACCACCGGTACGGACACCGCCGCCACCGCCGCCGCCGCCGGCAGCGCCGCGTGAGGATGCCATCACGGTCTGCGTGATCGATCCGAGCGCCTCGGGTGGCATCCGAATGCAGGCTGCGACGTACCGTCACGCACAGCGCGACACGATCGTCATGATGAACGGCCAGACACGGCCTCTGCGCGACGCAGTGGGCAACGTCATGGTGGCACGCAATGCGGGCTGGTACATGCGTGGCGAGCCGCTCGAGATGATGGTCAACCGCGAGTCGCTGCGGTATTTGCCGTACGGTTCGGGCATGGTTGTCGAGCCGAACCGCATTGTCTATGTCGGCAATGTCAACGGCTACCCGGTGTACGCTGATCGCGATGAAGTTGCCGACGTGATCACGGCCATCAACACCGCTCGCGCCGGTCGCACCGATGCGGAACTCGGCACCATCCTCGCCGCCCACGCATCTGCGCGCAACGCAATCCAGGGTGCAGCGTACCTGTACGTGCCTCTCGATCCGTACGGATGCACGTTCCAGCCGCTCGCGCTTCAGGAGGACGTCCGGAAGGGCGGTAAGTAATCGCTGAAGGCCCGGCGCCGCACACGCGGTGCCGGGTCGCGACCGGCCGCCCGGCTGGTCGCGGCGAAGCGCGGATCCCGATCACTCGATCGGGGTCCGCGTTTTTCTACGCGCCGATGTAACCGAAACCTTCCGGGCGCGCACTGCTGATGCGCCGCGCTGATCGCACGATCGGTGAAGATGCAGCGTGCGGTCAGTTGGCTGGTGCGGTATACCTCTTGCCACTCCAGAGATCCAGCTGCGACGCATGAATGCGCAGCACACCCCACTCGCCAGGAGGCACCATGACTGACAAGCGCACCACGACCGAGAAGGGCGTCGAGAACAACGTCCGCGGCAAGGGCACCGAGCTCAAGGGCCGCGTCAAGGATGCCGTAGGCGGCCTCACGAATGATTCCAGCCTCCAGGCGGAGGGCAAGGTGGACAAGGCCAAGGGCAAGATCCAGGACAAGGTCGGCGACGTGCAGCGCAAGGTCGGCAAGTCAACCGACAAGCGGTGACCCTGAGCGGTTGAGACTCACACCGGCGTGCTGCGGGGCCGGTGTCCGCACCAGCGCCCGCGGGGCCGGGCGAGGGCACCGCGCGTGGCCACCCAGGTTACGCGCCGTCGTTACGCCGCCCGCTCGCATCATCTCCGTTGGCTCGTTGTCCAGCGCATCCACCAACACGTCGTCCAGCCACGCTGTCCACACACCGCAGAGGAAGAGCCCGTAATGGCTTGACGTTTGGTACCGTACGTGTCTATTATCCGTACCGTACGTACCTCGACCCTGATCTGGAGCGCACTGTGAGCGGCCCCTACTCCGTCTCGGCACTTCGCGCAAACCTCTACCGTCTGCTCGACCGCGTCCTCGAGACCGGGCGGCCACTCGAAGTGGAACGTCGCGGCAAGCGCCTGAGGATCGTGCGTTCCGAGAGGCAGTCGCGGCTATCGCTCGTGCGTCCTGCGCCAGGCTACCTGAACGTCGAAGCCGACGAGTTGCTCGGCCTGGACTGGTCCGGGGAATGGCGCGGCTGATCTACCTGGACACCCATGTGGTTGCGTGGCTGCATGGTCTGGGACCGTCATCGCTTTCCGAGCATGCCACCGAACTGATCGAGGCCGCGGAGGAACTGCGCTGTTCACCCATGGTGCGGCTGGAACTCCAGTACCTGTTCGAGGTGGGTCGCACGACGGCGCCAGCGGTCGAGGTGCTCGACGCGTTGAACGCATCGACAGGCCTGGTGCTGTGCGACGTCCCGTTCCCTGCCGTTGTGCGCGCTGCGGAATCGTTCACGTGGACGCGCGATTCTTTCGATCGCCTCATCGCAGCGCAGGCGTCGCTCTTTGATGCTCCGCTGGTGACGAAGGACGAATTGCTGCACCGGCATTACCCGCACGCGGTATGGTAGCGGCGACTTCCGGTGAATCGCGGCTGTCCGGAGTGGGCAAGGTGGCAAGGAGGGCGAGCGCGGTGAGTGCGCGTAGTCATGCCCGAGAGTGGACGATCGGCGCGTGCCCGGCAACCGCATGATCATGCGGTCTACGGGGGTGAGGACTACTACCCCGTCGTCATAAGTGCTGCCACGCAGCGCACTCCGACGTTCGCGCCCGTGCTGCCTACACCCGCAACACACCCCGGAACCCCCGCGCACCGTAGTACGACTCCGCACCGTTGTGATATACGAACACGGTGTCGAAGCGACGGTCACAGAACAGTGCGCCGCCGAGTTCCCTGATGCGGGCTGGTGTCTTCACCCAGCTCGACGTCTTCGTGTCGAACTCCCCGAGCTGCTGGAGCTTCCGGTATTCCTCCTCGCTCAGCAGTTCGATCCCCATGGTCTCCGCCATGTTCACGGCACTGTCCGCGGGCTTGTGCTTCGTCCGCGCCTCGAGCGCATCGGCATCGTAGCAGATGCTCCTGCGCTCCTTCGGACTTTCAGCCGAACAGTCGACGAATACGACTTCGCCCGACTTCGCATCCTGACCGATCACATCGGGCTCACCGCCGGTGCGTTCCATCTCGTGAAGCGACCATAGCTTCGCGGCGTTCTTTTCCAGCCTCGCCTGGACATCCGCCCAGTCGACTCCCTTGTGACGCTTCTTGTTCTTCTCGAAACGCATTTTCAGCAGCGCGAGAAGTTCCTGTTGCTGCTTAGCCGACAGCTTCTTCGCCATTGATCTCTGTGGTTAGCATGTTTGTGCATCCGACACAGCCGAACGCGCTCGCCTTGCCGGTCGATCAGCGCTGCGACTGACCGCAGCAATCGGACCGCGAGGGGTGTCACTTCCTGTCAAATCACGGCTTCAACCCGGGCTACTCCGCGAGGCCTGCCTGCGGTTCTGATGTCAGTCGATCTCCTCCGAACGTGCCGAAGCCGGACAGGTCCTGCGATGTGACCGGACGGGCCAGGTGATGCGCGGCCCGCCAGCTGTGATAGAGCGATGAATCCAGCCAGCGCATGGCCTCCAGCCGCACCAGT
>JAGTUV010000423.1 GCA_018224305.1 Gemmatimonadota bacterium | reverse complement strand
GGATCGGAGCGCGAGCTGAGCTATTTCATAGCCGATGATATTCCGTCGCTCGAGTACCTGGCGAACAATGCGTCGATACCGCTGCACGTCTGGAGCAGCCGCATCGACGCGCCCGAACTGCCCGACTGGTGCAGTCTGGACCTGGATCCCAAGGATGCGCCGTTCGAGGACGTCATCGAGGTCGCCCGTGCGCTGCATCGTCTGTGCGACCGCATCGGTCTGCCCAACTACGTGAAGACCAGCGGGTCGAGCGGGCTGCACGTGCTGATTCCGCTAGGCCGGCAGTGCACGCATGAGCAGGCGAAGCTGCTCGGTGAACTGCTCGCGCGACATGTCGTTGGGGAGCTGCCGAAGATCGCGACAGTCGCACGCGTCGTATCGCAGCGTGAGGGCAAGGTATACGTGGACTACCTCCAGAACGGTCACGGCAAACTGCTCGTCGCACCGTTCTGCGTCCGACCGCGCCCAGGTGCGACCGTATCGATGCCGCTCCGCTGGTCGGAGGTCAAGCGCGGGCTCACCATCGCGAAGCACACGATCCGTACGGCGCCCAAGCGCATGGCGCGCATGAAGGAGGACCCGATGCGGGATGTGTTGACGGATGCGCCTGACCTCGTCGCCGCACTGGCTGCGCTCAGTGAGGACTGACGCGATTATGACGAGCAATCCTCTGACGGTTCCGACGACGCGTCACGACATTCACGCACTGCTGAGGATCCCGGCCGGAGCTGAATGGCTGTACGTCTTCGCGCACGGGGCCGGTGCCGGGATGCGGCACGCGTTCATGGAGGCCGCGGCTGACGCGCTGAGCGACCGCGGCATTGCGACGCTGCGCTACGAGTATCCCTACATGAGCGCAGGCTCGCGACGCCCCGACCGCGCCCCCGTGCTGGAAGCGGTCACGCGCGATGTGGTGACGTTCGCCGCGGAGAGCTATCCGGAGCTGCGCATTGCGGCCGGCGGCAAGTCGATGGGCGGTCGCATGACATCGCGAGCGCAGTCGGAAGCGCCGCTGCCACAGGTCGAGGCGCTCATCTTCTTCGGGTTCCCGCTGCATCCGCCGAAGGTGCCGTCGACCGGACGAGCAGATCACCTGGCTCGTGTCGAGGTCCCGTTGCTTTTCCTGCAGGGGACGCGTGACACGCTGGCGGACCTGGAAATGATGAAAGGCGTGACTGCCGAACTGGGCGACCGCGCGACGCTGCACGTCCTGGACGGCGCGGACCATGGCTTCGCCGTGCTCAAACGCAGCGGCCGCACGGACGGCGAGGTCCTGAGTGAAATGGCGGATACTGTCGCGGCGTTTCTGAGCGACAGGTGAACTCCGTCACGCGCGTTGCACCGGAGGTCGTCTCGAGCGTGTAAGAATGGGTATCGTGGTTCATAACGGTGCGCTCATCGGAATATCCAGGAACTCGCGCGCCAGGCGCGGCCCCACGCCGGCGTCCTCGTGCTTGAAGTACACGAATGCCTCGTCCCATTTCTGCGCCGCGATGCGCTCGCGCCATTCTCTCAACTCAGCGGCGTCGTACGCCTCGCGCCGGAGCCGCAGGTAGCCCCAGCCGGCGGTCGCCACGAACGGCGTTTCCTCGTCGGCCGTCTGTGCGATACACAGCGCCACGCCACGCTCTCGCATCATGTCGAACACAGCATCGTCGTGCCACGACTCGTGACGAAATTCGATGGCGGTCCGCACGCCGGCTGGTACGTGGTCAAGGAACGCCCGCAACCGGTCGAGATCCATCTTCATGTTCGGTGGCAGCCCGAAGAGGATCGGTCCGCGGGCGGCACCGAGTGACTCCGTGACACGGTACAGATATTCCGTCGGGTCCCCGGCTTCCTTCAGTCGCTTGATGTGGGTAATCACGCGCGAGGCCTTGATCGAGAAGCGGAAGCCCTCCGGTACACGCTCCGCCCACTGCTGAAGCGTATTCTCGTTCGGCAGCCGATAGAACGTGTTGTTCAGCTCCACTGTGTCGAACCGCTCCGCGTAATACGGCAGCATGTCCGCTTCCTTCATCTTCTCAGGATAAAAGCTGCCCTTCCATTCCTTGTAGCTGAATCCGCTCGTTCCGGCGTGCAGTTTCATTCGTCAGTCTCCCGGTGGCGAAGCTGCGCTGCAATGTACGCCGCGGCTGCCGCATCCTCGATGGCCAGTCCTACCGACTTGAACAATGTGACGTCGTCGTCCGTCTCGCGACCGGATACGACGCCGTTCAGCACGGTGCCGATCGGCAGCCAGTCGTTCGGATTCGTGGCCCCTTCACTGGCGGCGATGAGGAGGTCGCCGGCTTCCGCGAGCGCGGCGTCGATGCTGTCGACGAAGATGCGTGACATGCCGACAGCTGCACCATCCACTTCACGGGCCACCGGGGTGCTGACTCCGACCGCGTTGACGTGAGCACCGGGCTTCAGCCATTCGCCGTGCAGCACCGGTTCGCGCGCGCTGGTAGTGGTACAGACGATATCTGCCCCACGCACCGCGTGCTCGGCAGTGTCGCTCACCACGATCTCCGGACGAGCCGGGCGGCTGGTCGTGTCGACGGAATGAAAGCCTCCGGCGTGGCCGGATGAGTCCACGGGATGGATATCCACTGCGCGGCGGGACCCCTCGAGGGGATACAGGCGATCACCGGTAACCTCCCGTGCCAGGCGCAAGGCGTGTTCCTTGTTACGGCCCCAGATGCGGACTTCGCGGATCGGCCGCACGTGCGGCAGCGCACCGATGTGGCTGCGCGCCTGCACGCCCGACCCAAGGACCGCGAGCACCGAAGCATCCTTCCGCGCGAGCGCGCGTGTCGCGACCGCGCTCACGGCAGCGGTACGGATCGCCGTCAGCCGTGCGGCGTCGAGCAGGAGCACCGGCGTGCCGGTGTCGGTGTCGAACACCACGACGAGCCCCTGGTGCGATGGCAGCGATCGCGTCTCGTTGCCAGGGAATACCGTGATCATCTTCACCGCCAGGGCGCGCGGCCCGGCGGTGAACGCAGGCATCGTGTAGAGTGAGCCGGAGCCATCGGGCAGAGCGATGACGCTGCGCAGGGGCTGTACGGCATCGCCGCGGTCGTACGCCCGCAACGCGTTCTCCATGACATCGATGCATGCGGCGTATGGCAGCGCGGCGGCCACACCGTCGTCATCGATCATGGGTACTTGAACCGCCATGCCCGCTCCTCGATATTAATGGATCACGTTCAGCGCGCGCATACGCGCAATGGAGGCAGAATGCACCGTTATCCCGAACTCATGATTGCACCGATGCGCCGCGAGATCAGCGAACTCGGCGCAATTGATCTCCGCACGCCGGAAGACGTGGACGCGTTCATCGACCGCACCAGGGATGGCGTGGCGATGATCGTCGTCAACTCCGTCTGCGGCTGCTCCGCGGGTACCATGCGGCCCGGTCTTGCCATGGCGCTCGAGCAGGGGCCGAAGCCCGACGCGATAGCGCAGGTGTTCGCCGGCGCCGATATTGAAGCGACCGATCGCGCCCGGGAACTGTTCGCGCCCTACCCGCCCTCGTCGCCGGCCATCGCGCTGTTCAAGGACGGGGCCCTCGTGTTCATGCTCGAGCGCCATCAGATCCAGGGCCGTCCGCCCGAGGCGATCGCCGGCGCAGTGAGCGGCGCCATCGAGTCCCACTCCGCCGCCGCGTGAGCGATCCGGCCGACCAGCTGCCCTCTGCCGACCGGTCCGAGGCCGGCCAGCTGCCCTCTGCCGACCGGTTCGCGCAGCAGCTCGAGTTCATCGCTGCGGTCGACAAGCTCAAGAACGTCCTGCGCGTGAGCCTGATCACGGATGGCTCGCGCGCGGAGAACAGCGCGGAGCACTCCTGGCACGTCGCACTGATGGCCATGCTGCTGCGCGAGCACGCTCCCGCCGATGTCGACGTCCTGCACGCCATTCGCCTGCTCCTCGTGCACGACATCGTCGAGATCGATGCGGGGGATACCTACTGCTACGACACCGACGGCTACGTCGACAAGCTCGAGCGCGAGCGGCAGGCTGCCATCCGCCTGTTCGGCATGCTCCCCGATGACCAGTCCTCCGAATGTCTCGCGCTCTGGGAGGAGTTCGAGGCCATGCGCACCCCCGCCTCCGCGTTCGCCAACGCGATCGATCGACTCCAGCCCTTCATCCTCGGCCGCCACCGCGACGACGGCGACTGGAAGTTCCGCGCGCGTACCCGCGAGCAGATCATGGAGCGGATGGCGCCCGTCAGGGAAGCGGCTCCGTCCCTGTGGCCCTATGTGATGGGCGTCATTGAGGACGCGTTCGCCAACGGCAGATACGGCGCCCCCTACCCCTGAACCTCCGGACCTGGTTTCCACGTTGCAAGTAAGTCCATCTGGCTATCGTTTTTCCACCGTTTTCGGGGTGCTTGGGTCCTCCCGGTCCTGCCGGGCAGCGGGGTGCACGACACTATAACGCTCTCGGCGGGGCGGACCCATGTCC
>JAGTUV010000422.1 GCA_018224305.1 Gemmatimonadota bacterium | reverse complement strand
TTTACGACTGAGCGGTCCGGGGGCTCCGTTTTCCTTATTCGTTGGGGACGAAGTTCAATGACTCGCGCGGGCGCGATTCTGTGCGCGCGCGTCCGTGAACGATCCGAGTGCAGTGAGCACGGCAGCGGTTGCAGCTGCGGCCATGCTGTCGATCATGGGTGCGGCGCTCGCGCGCGGAACCGCGCTACCGGGTTCGCGCACTGTAGCTACACAGTAGTTCGTCTTGGCGATGGTGATGAAACCGACGCCTCCGAGCATTGCGGTCGTGAGACCGCCGGCACGCATGGCATCGACCGCCACGCGCGCTGCCAGTTCCGCCTCGGCGTACGGACTGTCGGGCACTTCGGCAATTGCGGAGTACTTGCGATCGCCGAGCGCGAGCACCGTGCGGCAACGCAGCGTGCCGCCGCGTCGCTCGACATCGATGCGCTCCAGCGTCAGCCCTTCGTTCCGATTGTCCGTCTGCCGGCGTGCCACCAGCTCTGCGGCGGCAGCCACGGCGTCGGCAGGCGCACCGGACGTACGCGCAACGATCGGCGACTCGTCAGGCCAGTCCCGTGGCGCAGGCAGCGACCCGCGTTCATGTGATCCTCGATCGTGGTCTCCGCCGCCATGGACTGCGCCGGGTCGGACGATGGGAGCCGGATGGGCGTCGCCACCGTTCGTGCCGTTGCCATTGCTCGCACGACCGTTATTCAGACCGCCGTTCTTCGAAGCATCCATGCTCCCCGCGGCCTTCCTGCCGTGCGCCGCGCCATTGCCATTGCTCTTGCCACCTGCCGGTGGCGGCGCGATGGCAGCCGCCGCTGACCCATCCGTAACCTCGTCGGCGAGCAGGTCGGCCGTCCCCTCGACCGCGTCGAAGACCAGCTCGTCATCATGGATGTGGACCTGCGTCGGCAGCACCTGAAGGCCGAAACCCGCCTGGAGCCCCGACACGATGTTGCGTATGAGCTGATGCGGCTGGGTGCCGTCAGCGCGCAGGATGTGCACGGCACGGAGCGATCGGGCACGCCAGAGTATGCGCACGTCCGCAACGCCTACCAGTGAACGGAGCAGGCGGTCGATCCGCTGCGTAGTCATCGTCGACACGGCGGGTCCTGGCATTGAATTCCTAATTCCCCTCGCGGAGGTGCATTCGGCCCGCGCTGGTGCGGGACGGTTCGTGCCCGACGCATATCGCGCCGACACGCATACGAACGGAGCGCCGGGGGGGAGCCAGCAGTCCGGTGAGTCTTGCTTCCGCTATTTGGCAGGTTGCTTCGGAGAAACATTCATGGCGAAACGACCAAAAGTCAAGGGCGGAAAGGCGTTGCAGGTGGTGTTTCCCGGACGGGCCGCACGCCGCACGCGTGTAAATGGCGCTAGTGCGCCCCTTTGCATGCAGTGGCCGCGTCCGGGCCCGGCATTCGCATCACCCCGGCACGCCGTCCGGCAGGAGCGCGCCCGGCCCGCGCCCGGCCCGCTGCTGATCGCAACCGCTGAAGCTGGACGCGGCTCGCTGCCCGCAACTAGAATCCCCCATGGACTATGCGGGCAGGGGCGGCTGGATCGAGGTCGTGAGCGGCGTGATGTTCAGTGGCAAATCCGAGGAGCTGCTCCGGCGGATCCGTCGGGCGACGCTGGCGCGCCACCAGGTACAGGTCTTCAAGTCGCACCTGGATGAGCGGTACGGCGGCCTCCAGACGGTGAGCACGCACAGCGGCGCCCGCATCGAGTCGGAGCCGGTATCCAGCTCGGTCGAGGTGATGGAGCGGCTGCGGCCGGGGACCAGTGTCGTCGGTATCGATGAGGTCCAGTTCCTTGACCACGGCATCGTGGACGTAGCGAACGCACTGGCGGACGGCGGTGTCCGCGTGATCGCGGCGGGCACGGATATGGATTTCCGCGGTGAGCCGTTCGGTCCGATGGGTGCACTGCTGGCGGTGGCGGAGCGGATCGACAAGCTCCAGGCGATCTGCGTGAAGTGTGGACAGCTCGCGACCCGGAACCAGCGCCTGATCGACGGCCGGCCCGCGCCGGCGGAAGGGCCTACCATTCAGGTCGGCGGCCTCGAGTCGTATGAGGCGCGGTGCCGGGCGTGTCATGAGGTTCCGTCGCTCGGGCGCGCGCAGATATCCCTGCTCGAGGGCTGACCGTCGCAATAATCACCGCTCGGAGTGCGGATGAATTCAGCGACCGAATGGTTCAGGACGGCCCGCATCCTGATCGTCGAGGACGATCCGGCGGTCCAGCAGGTGCTCGCACGCATGCTGAGCAGCAACGGCTTCGCCAATGTCACCCGCGTCGCCGACGCAGAGATCGCGCTGGACCTGTGGGTGACGCAACCGCCGGACCTCGCGCTGATCGATCTGCACATGCCCCGGACGAACGGCTTCCAGTTCCTCGAGCGGATCCGGGAGCACGACAACGGCGAGGAGTTCCTGCCCGTGATCATGCTGACGGGGGATGCCAACCCGGACGTGCGCCGGCGCGCGCTGGACCTCGGTGCGCACGACTTCCTCACGAAACCGTTCGACATCACCGAGGTGTTGCTGCGCATCCGTAACCTGCTGCGGACGCGACTCCTCAATCGTCGCCTGCTCGACAGCAATAACGCGCTGGAGGCGCGCGTGAAGGAGCGCACTAGCAATCTGGAGGAGTCGCGGCGCGAAGCACTCGAGCATCTCGCGCGCGCCGCAGAGTTCCGCGATGACGTAACGGGTCACCACACGCATCGCGTCGGCAGCCTCTCCGCCGGCATAGCCCTGGAACTCGGGCTGGACGCCGAATCGGTTGACCTGATCCTCAATGCGGCACCGCTGCACGACATTGGCAAGATCGGCATCCCCGACTCCATCCTCATGAAGCCGGGTCCGCTGACACGCGATGAGTTCGACGTGATGAAAGAGCATACCACGATCGGTGCTGCGATCCTGGCCGGCAGCCAGTCTCCCGTGTTCGTGCTGGCGCGCGAGATCGCGCTGAAACACCACGAGCGCTGGGACGGCAGCGGTTACCCGGACGGGACCCGCGGCAATGCGATACCGCTCGCCGGGCGCATCGTCTGCGCTGCGGACGTGTTCGACGCGCTGACGAATGAGCGACCCTACAAGCACGCCTTCTCCGTTGCGGCCACGATGGCCGAGATCGAGGCGCATGCGGGAACCCAGTTCGACCCGGCCGTGGTCGAAGCACTGAAACGCGTCCTCGCACGTCCTGATGCGAGCGCGGCCGTCTGAGACCGCGAACTCAACACCGCGGCACGTCGTTGTAGTCGCTGACTAGTCCGAGGATTCGAGAAGCGGCAGGCTGATCCTGGGGTACACCGTCTGGAACGCGCGGACGACCGACGGGTCGAACTTGCGGCCGGCCTGCTCATCGATCCACGCCAGCGCCTCCTCGATCGAGCGCGCCTTCTGGTAGGGCCGGTCCTTTGTCATGGCGAAGAACGTGTCGACGACGGCTACAATGCGGGCGGGGAGCGGAATCGAATCGCCCGACAGGCCGGGCGTGTAGCCGGTGCCATCCCAGTTCTCGTGGTGGTAGAGCGCGATCTCCTCGGCCATCCGCAGGATGGGCGAAGTGCTGCCACTGAATACGCGGGACCCGAGCGACGTGTGAGTCTTCAGCAGATCCAGCTCCTCGAGACTGAGGCTGCCGGGTTTGACCAGGATCTCCGGCATGCCGATCATCCCGATGTCGTGCAGCGGACCGGCGTAGCGGATCAGGTCGATCTGGTCCTCCGGCATCTCCAGCTCTTCGGCGATCCCGGCGCACAGCGTGCCGAACTGCGCAGGTAGCAATCCATCCATCTGCTGATACTCGGCGACACGCGCCAGCCGCTCCGCCATCTCGATCTGCATCTCGCGCAGTTCGCGCTGGTGCCTGTCCACCTGTGCATGGATCTCGTGGTACTGACGGCGCAGGTCGAGCAGGTTGCGCATGCGCAGCAGCACGTCCGTCGCATCGAACGGCTTGAGCAGGAAATCGTTCGCTCCCGCCGACAGCGCTTTCTCGCGGGCTTCCGGCGTCGTATCGCCCGTCACCAGGACGACCGGCAGGAACTCGCCAGGCACGTTGCGCTGACGAAGCTGGCCCATGACGTTGATGCCGTCGAGGAACGGCATGCGCAGATCCATCAGCACCAGGTCCGGCTCGAACTCGCGGAACATTGGCAGCGCGAGCCGTGCGTCGGTGGCGCTCCGCACCTCCTCGTAGCCGCCCCGTTTCAGGATGCGCTCGAGCAGCGAGATGACGGCTTCGTCATCGTCAATGATCAGAATGCGTGCGGTGGGATCGGCGGTGTGTTCCATGTCTCACCCTGTGAGGGACCTGCCTTCATCGTACATCATCGAACGCACCAGGTCCAGAGTCGTCGCTCGCGGTCCATCACGACTTCTCGCCTCTGGACCGGGTCCGTTCACTGATCCGCTCGCCCCGATCGAGGAACTGTTTCAGCAGTTCCAGTGCCCTGCCACTCTCTGCATCGATCGCCAACTCGCCCCGTACGGCAGTCTCGATCTCTTCCCGCAGGATATCCCATTCGCGATGGAGCGCCTCATGGCTCCATCCCAGCCGCGCGCGCTGTCTGCCGTGGAGTTCCGCGACCACGCGCTGGATCTCGCTGCCGTCCTGAAGCAGGCGGTCCGGATGGACTTCGCTCGTTTCCAGTGCCACGAGCGATTGCGCGATATCGATGAGGAACGTGGACGCATGGTCCTCCAGATCGGCTTCACCGAGTTCGTGTGCGTGCGGGATCAGCGGCTCCCGTCGCAGGCGCTCCATGTACCGGGCGAGGATGTCCGGCATTGTCTCCCGAACCGCCATCCCGGTCGCGGCGAGGTTGGGCGGTGCTGATTCGTGAACGCGCTCCATTGCCGTGTCATCCAGCGGAGCGCGGTCGTTGGGCAGCCACAGCGTGAACGTCGAGCCGCGCCCCGGCTCGCTTTCGACCGTCAGGTCTCCCCCCATCAGCTGCGCGAGGTGCCGGCTGATGGTCAGCCCCAGACCCGTTCCGCCGCCCGAGCTCGTCGGGCCGCCATCCACCTGCATGAACGGCTCGAATACGCGCTGTAGCTCCGCCGGCTCGATCCCGATTCCCGTGTCCGAAACGTTCACGAACGTCAGCGGACCCGTCGCGCTGGCCTCGACTTTCGGCGGCGCTTCCTCCACTACTCCGCAGCTGATCCTCACCTCGCCTCCGCTCGCGGTGAACTTGATGGCATTCGACAGAAGGTTGACCAGGATCTGCCGCACGCGCGACCCATCGCCCATGAAGTACGCCGCCTCCTCGCCCGGGCAGTCATCGAAGAGCGCGATCCCCTTGTCGCCCGCCTGCGGCCTGACCAGCGCGAGGGCAGCCGTGACGGTCTCCGCTACCATCACGCGGTCCCGCTCGACTTCCATGCGGCCGGCCTCGACCTTTGACACATCCAACACGTCCTCGACGATGGTCAGCAGGTGCTGGCTGCTCGATCGCACCCGCCCGAGCTGCTCCTTCTGCGCGTCGGAGACGGGGCCCGTTATACCCATCGAGAGCAGGTCGGTGTACCCGACGATTGCATTGATCGGCGTGCGAATCTCATGGCTCATGTTGGCGAGGAACTGACTCTTCGCGCGGCTGGCATCCTCCGCCTCCTGCCGCGCACGCTGGGCTTCCCGCCGGGACACCACGTGGTCCGTCACATCCGACCCGTGCGCCACCACGCCGGTGCGGCTGCCATCAGCTTCCGTGAGCGGATAGTAGACGAAGTCGAGAAAACGCTGCTCGGGTCCGGTGTCGGGCGAACGCTCGAGGTTGACCGGGATCTCCCGGCCCACATACGGCTCTCCCGTCGCCAGCACCTGGTCGAGCAATGACTCGAAGCCCTGGCCCCGGATCTCCGGCAGAGCCTCAGCGACCGGCTTGTTGATGATGTCGCGGTGGCCGATCAACTGGTAGTACGCCGAATTGACATATTCGAAGACGTGCTTCTCGCCGCGTAACACGGCCATGAACGCTGGAGCCTGCGTGAACACCTCGCGCAGCCGTTCCTCCGCGTGCTCCGCGTTCGCACGCTCCCTCTTCAGCGCCCGCTCCGCCAGCACCCGGCCGGTACTCTCCGAGACGATGTTCACAAACGCCACGATATCGCCCCGCTCATCGCGAAGGGGACTCAGCGCGAATGTGAACCATGCGTTCGGCTCGTCATCGGCGTATGCCTCGTCCCCGTGCTCGCGCCGCACGACGAACGGCGCGTCTTCCGCATATGCCGGAGGACCGCCATCGCGGATCCGCGTGAACATCGGCTCGATCACGTCCCAGATCTCGGACCACACGTTGCGCCCCGAACGCCCCAGCGCGTCCGGATGCTTGTCGCCGAGCACTGCGCTGTACGCGTCGTTGTACACCAGGATGAGCTCGTCGCCGCACCACAGGCTCATGGGGAACGGAGACTCCAGGCACGTGCTCACTGCACTCCGGAGCGCCGCCGGCCAACCGTCCACGGGTCCGAGCGGTGACGCCGACCAGTCGATCGCGCGGCACCTGGCCGCCACCTCACCGTGCCCGGTGAACGGGTCTTTCTGCTGACGATCAGTCATTGACCTTTCGGGATTCCGATTCAGATCGAGCCGCGAAAACTCTGGCAAGGGTCAGACCGCGGGCTCAGTGGCTGGCGATATGCGGGCCCGTCCCTGCCTTTCCGGCGAGGCTGTCGGGCGGCAATGGATCTTTCAGGCGCGGGGCAGGTATCTTGCACGCCGAACCCGTACTTCCTGCAACGGACCGCGACGGATGAACGCTTCCAGCAACTGCCCCCTTGCCGGAGCGCTCGCGCAACGCCTGCGCGCGCAGCGGGAGGAGCTCGTAGGTCGGTGGCTGGAACGCATTTCCGACCGCGTCACGATACATCCCAACCAGATCTTCCCGACCCGCGACATCCTCGACCACGTGCCTCTCCTCATCAGTGGCATTGCGGACTATCTCGAGGACCCCGCGGACGAGATCACCGCGGATGTCCCCGTCGTCGCGAAAGCGATGGAGCTGGGTGAAATGAGGCATGCGCAGGGCTTCGACGCCTATCAGATCCTCAAGGAATACGAAATTCTGGGCGGTGTGCTGTTCGATTTCCTCATTCATACCGTAGACTCGATAGATGAGCCGTGTTCCCGCGGCGAGCTGCTGGTCTGCGGCCACCGGATCTTCCGCTCGGTGTCCGTGATCCAGCAGTATACCACGATGCATTACCTCAGGCTTGCGGATGAGCGCGTCAAGGAACGCGAGGAGCGTCTGTCCGGATTCAACCGCGCCGTATCGCACGAGCTGAAGAACCGCATCGGCGCGGCGTCCGGGGCGTCCTCGATGCTTCAGGAAGAAGGCGTGGCGGATGATGCGGTCAAGCGCAAGCAGCTGCTGTCCATCGTCACGACGAATGTCGACGCGATGAATACCACGATAACGCAGCTCTCCGAACTTTCGCGCGTCGACAAGGATCGGCCGCAGGCGCGCAACATTCTGCTGAGCGACGCCGCGGCCGAAGTGAAACGGCAGCTCAGGGAATATGCCGACGACCGCGGCGTGGCGGTCGAGCTCGCCGCCGACCTCCCGGAGCTCGAGGTCCACGCCGCCGTGCTCGAGCTCGCCCTGTCGAATTACATCACCAATTCGATCAAGTACCGGGACCCGTCCGAGTCGCGGCCACTCGTGCACATCGAAGCAGTCGTGGTCGAGGGATCCGGCGACGCGCTGTCCATGCTGGAAGTGCGCGTCATCGACAACGGTCTCGGCGTACCCCCCGCTGCGCGGGACCGCCTCTTCGAGCGGTACTTTCGCGCACACGTTGAAACCGTGACCGGCGAGGAGGGCACCGGGCTCGGGCTGTCGATCGTGCGCGAGAACATCGAGGCCATCGGCGGACGCGTATGGGCGGAGTTTCCGGAGAACGGCTCCTGCTTCGGCTTCGCCATCCCGCTGATGGACGGGCGGAACGAGGAAGAGACCGCCGAGAACGACGCGGCCGCGGACGGTCCGTCGCCCGGCATCTCCGGCCCCGATGGCAGGGGGACTTCAGACTCCTCCGGCACCGCTGAGGGCACGTCCGGCGCCGTGGCTGAGGACGCGTCCGGCGCCGTGGCTGATGAGTCCGTAGCGGACGAAAAAGTTCCCCGCGGGCCATAGCCCCCGCCACCCAACCACGGCTCAGGGACGGATCACCAGCCGTCGCACATCAGTTCCAGCCAGTTCATGCCCGACATCCCGATCGGCGCGCCCGGCGGCGTGCCCGGCGCCGCGGCCGGCGCACGGATGGGCTCGAGCGGCCGGTCGAGGAAGCGCGTGATGTCGGTACCCAGCGCCATGCGATGTGCGTCCTGCGCCGTGTCGCCGCCCCTGCTCCGGCGATCCCTGATAGCGGACAGCTCGTAGTTCGCGAGTGCGCGCACCTGCCCCATCGGCGCGTTCGCAGCGAGCGACATCAGACGCTCGACGTACACGCGCTGTACCGCACGTGCAATCTCCTGCTCGTACGCATCGCCCATCCGCGGGTCCATGATCGCGCGTGACGTTGCCGCCAGCACATCCTCGAGACCCGGCAGCGACCCGTCCATCGCTTTCTGCTGGACCAGTCGCGCGGCGCGCTGCGGATCGAGCAGCAGTGACAGCGACATGTCCGCAGCACTCGCGGCGGGCGCGATCGCATCGAATATCAGGCCCGTATGGCGGTCGAACAGCTCCTGTGATCCGCCCACGCCGTAGGGCCGCGGCGGCAGCACATCGAGCACGCCGCGCGGCAACTTCAACGCAGCCGGCGACACGGTACGCAGTACGGCATCGACGGCAGCGCGCTGCTCTGCCGCCTGCACCCGGCGATACTCGGCGTCGTTCGCGTTGCGCATCGCGTAATTGTAGTACACGCCGCCCACCGTCTTTACCGCCGCCTCCGTCTGGTAGCGGTGGTGGAGATACAGCGGCACGAGCGCTTCCTCCATCATGGCGAGCGGGCGGCCGCTCCGTATCGCGCGCTCG
>JAGTUV010000421.1 GCA_018224305.1 Gemmatimonadota bacterium | reverse complement strand
GCATCGAGATTATCGGCATGGACGGCCGTCCCGTGGATGTCAGCCACTACGACCGCAGGCCCGCCGACCGCGCTGCTGAATCCATTCCGGGAGGTGACTCGTAGGGAGTAGTAGCGCAAAACGCGGGTTGCCACGATATTGGCATGTAGCCTGAGTTTGATCCATCCTGCCCGACGTTGGCCGCACGAAGTACGATCGTGGCCCCAGTGTCTACACGATTCCGAGACCGCCCATGGTGACGATCTACTGGTTCGCCCTCATTGTCGGCGGCGGCATGCTGGCCGCCTCGCTCTTCGGAGATCTGTTCGGTGCCGACATCGACGATGTCGACACCGGCGACAGCGGGCATGCAGCCAAGATCCTGTCGCTGCGCAACATCACGTACTTCCTGTTCGCGGCCGGGGCGACGGGCGTGCTGCTCAACTGGGTTTCGCCGCTCGCGGCCGTGGGGACGGCCGTCATCTCGACCGCTGTCGGTATCGTCGGTGCGGGCGCGGCGGCCATGTTGTTCAACTACGTCAAGCGGACCGAGTCCGGAGAGCGGGACGCGGAGGACAGCTTCATCGGCTGCACCGGCCGCCTCACTCTGCCATTCGCTTCCGAACACGCCGGCCGCGTCATGATCCGGCGCGGAGACCGCGAGTTCGAGCTGCGGGCAAAACCGTTCGACGCCGCATCCAATGCCGCGCGCATCGGATCGAGCATTGTTGTCATAGAGATGGATGGCGGCACCGCACTGGTCGCCCCGATGGGAGAGGCCCTGCCCGCTTCGGGCATGGATACATGATCCATTCTGCAGGAGAAGAATGCCATGTTCGGAGGACTTGAGAACGTCGGCATCACGGCGGGCATTGTCGTACTGGCGGCGATCCTGGTTGCGATCTGGACCGTCAAGACGCTGATCATCATCGTGCCGCCCAACGAGGCTGCGGTGATCACCGGCCGCAAGCGCACGATGGGCGACCGGACCATCGGCTATCGTACGGTCATTGGCGGCCGGACAATCCGGATCCCGATCATCGAGCGCGTGCATTACCTCTCGCTGGAGACGATTCCGCTCGAGGTCCAGGTCACCAATGCATTTTCCAAGGGCAACATCCCGCTCTCCGTGCAGGCTGTTGCGAACGTGAAGATCGCGAGTGAGCCGGAGACGGATTTCAACAATGCAGTCGAGCGTGTGCTTGGCAAGACATCGGCGGAGATCGAGGCGCTCGCCAAGGAAACGCTGATGGGCAACCTGCGCGGCGTGCTGGCGACGCTGACGCCCGAGGAGGTCAACGAGGACCGTCTCGCGTTTGCGCAGAACCTGGTCGCCGAAGCGGAAGAGGACCTGAAGAAGCTCGGCTTCCAGCTCGACGTGCTGAAGATCCAGAACGTATCCGACGATGTGGGCTACCTCGATTCGATCGGCCGCAAGAAGACGGCGGTCGTGAAGAAGGAGGCGGAAGTCGCAGAGGCGGAGAACGAGGCGGAGACGCGCCGCCGGCAGGCGGAGTACCGGCAGGAGGCGGAGACGGCGGAAGCGAAGGCTAACATCACGATCGCCGAGGCACAGAACCGTCTGCGCGTGCGCCAGGCCGAGCTGGACCGCGAAGCCGAGACGGCCGAGAAGGTCGCGCGCGTGTCGGCCGAGCAGGCGGAGGTGCAGGCGCAGCGGGAGCTGGAGCGTGAGCGCGTTGCGACGGAGCGCGAGCGTCTCGCCGCCGACGTCGTTGCGCCGGCCGAGGCGGATCGACTGGCCGCGGAGCAGCGCGCGCGGGCGGAAGCAGCGCCGATCATCGAGCGCGGTCGTGCACAGGCACTCGCACTCGAGGCGCTCCGCCTGGAGATCGGCAAGAGCGAAGATGGCTTCGCCATCTTCATGGCGGAGAAGCTGCCCGCACTGCTCGACACCGTTGCAAAGCGGATCGAGGGCATCGACATCGACCGCATGGTCGTATTCGACAACGGGGACGGTGGCGGTGTGGCCAACGCCGCATCGCAGCGCGTCAACGGCACCATTCGCACGCTCGAGCAGATTGCCGGGGCATTCGACATCGATCTGAGCGATGTCATGCGCGGAATGGCTGCACGCGCGCCCCGGGCCCGGGCGACCGATGACGGCAACGTGCTCGTCGCCGTGCCGACGCGCCCCGAGCAGCCGCCAACGAAGTAATCACAGCGGGCGCTGCGTCACCCGGCGCAGCGCCCGTCCGTATCATAACGCTTCATGAAGTTCACTCAAGGCAGGTCCCGATGATTCGTGCACGTCTATTCTCTGCGCTGCTCGTGTTCGCGTTCGCAGCTCCATGGTCACAGGCCGCGGCACAGCAGCAGCCGGCCGGTTCGCTGCCGCTCGATCCCCAGGTCACCATCGGTGAATTGCCCAACGGGTTGCGTTACTTCATCCGCGAGAACGTGTGGCCGGCCAAACGTGCGGAGCTGCGCCTGATCGTGGACGTCGGCTCGATCGTGGAGTCGGAGGACCAGCTCGGTCTCGCTCATTTCACGGAGCACATGGCGTTCAACGGAACGCGGCAGTTCCCGAAGCAGGAACTCGTTCAATACCTCCAGTCCATCGGCATGCGCTTCGGCCCGGACGTCAACGCGTACACCGGCTTCGACGAGACGGTGTACATGCTGCAACTGCCGACCGATGATGGCGTGTTTCTGGAGAGGGGTATCGCGATACTCGGTGACTGGGCTCACGCGCAGACTTTCGACCCGGACCAGATCGATGCCGAGCGCGGTGTGGTGATCGAGGAGTGGCGGCTTCGGCGCGGTGCCGGCTCGCGCATGCAGGACAGGCAGCTGCCCGTGCTGCTCGCGGGATCACGCTATGCCGAGCGCCTGCCGATCGGCAGCGTCGATGTGCTTCGCACGTTCCCGCATGAGGCGCTGACTCGCTTCTACCGCGACTGGTACCGGCCAGACATGATGGCAGTCATCGCCGTCGGCGATTTCGATGGCGCCGAAGTCGAGCGGATGATCCGGGAGACATTCTCGCCGATCCCGGCCCCGGCCGAACCGACGGTCCGACCAGTCGAGACGGTCCCCGATCACGACGACACGTATGTCACGGTCGCCACCGATCCGGAGGCGACGAACAACTCGCTGACGATCTATCACCTCGTCCCGCGGCGCGACCATATGACGTACGCCGGCTACCGCGACCGGACGATCGAGGGTCTGTACTTCGCGATGCTGAATGCGCGCTTCTCCGAAATTGCGCAGAAGCCGGACGCGCCGTTCGTGGGTGCGGGCATGGGCCGCGGCTATTTCGTGCGGACTGCCGACGCATACACCATCGGCGCGGGCGTGAAGGATGGCGGCATCGAGGCGGGACTCGATGCGGTGCTGACGGAGGTCGAGCGCGCCGCCCGCCACGGCTTCACGGCCACCGAGCTCGAGCGGGCCCGTTCGAACGCAATCACGGCGATGGAGCGGACCTACGCGCAGCGCGAGCAGCGCACGTCCGTTTCACGGGCCAGCGAGCTGGTACGTCACGTAGTCAATGGTGAGGATGCCGCGGGCACGGACGCTGAGTACGAGCTGCAGATGGGCATGCTGCCGCACGTCACGCTGGAAGAGATCAACGAGATCGCCGGCAATCGTCCGCCCGTCCGCAACCGCGTGATCATGGTGCAGGCGCCGGAGAAGGATGGCGTCGATGTACCGGACGAGGCGCGAGTTCTGGCCGTTGCGGAAGCCGTTAAGCAGAAGGATATCGCGCCGTACGAGGATCTGGTTGTGGACCGGCCGCTGCTGGCCGACCTGCCCGAACCCGGAGCGATCGTCGGACAGAGCACGGTCCCCGGGTTGGACGTTACGGAATGGCGCCTCGACAACGGTGTCCGCGTAATTCTCAAGCCGACGGACTTCCAGACGGATCAGGTCATGCTGCGCGGCTTCAGCCCCGGCGGCACATCGCTCGTGCCGGACTCGCTCTACATCGATGCGATGCTGGCGACCTCGGCCTCGAGCGTCGGCGGCCTGGGCGAGCACAGTCAGCAGGACCTGCGCAAGGTGCTGACCGGAAAAACCGCGTCCGCCGGCGCCGTCATTGGTCCGCGCACCGAAGGCATTGCAGGCTCCTCCACGCGCACGGACATCGAGACCATGCTGGAGCTCGTCTACATGCGGTTCCTGCCGCCGCGTCGCGATGCCGACGCATTCGCGTCGTTCACCCAGGCGAACCAGGCGATGCTCGCCAACCGCGCGGGCAGTCCGCAGGCGGCGTTCAGTGACACGATCACGGTCACGATGGCGCAGAACCATCCGCGCGCGCTCCCCATCAGTGCCGCGATCTTCGACGAGGTCGATCTCGACCGCGCCCTCGCCATCTATCGCGACCGCTTCGCCGACGCCAGCGACTTCACGTTCGTCATCGTCGGCGACTTCGATGTCGACTCCATACGACCGGCTGTGCAACGCTATCTCGGCGGCCTGCCTTCACTGAACCGCGAGGAGGCCGGTCGCGACATCGGCATCCGCCCGCCGACCGGCGTCGTCAGGAAGACCGTACGCGCGGGCGCGGAGGAGCAGAGCCAGACGTACATCTCCTTCACCGGTCCGTTCGACTACAGCGCAAGCGAGCGGCACCTGCTCATGTCCATGGGCGAGGTCCTTCAGAACAGGCTGCTGGAGGAACTGCGCGAGGCGCTGGGCGGCACGTACAGCGTCAACGTATCAGCAGGCGGCGGTCGCGATGAGCCCGCTACCTACAGTGCGACGATCGTGTTCGGCAGTGCGCCGGAGCGTGCGGAGGAACTGGCAGACGCAGTGATGGCACAGATCACTGCGATGCAGGACGAAGGTCCGACGGCCGCGGAAGTCGACAAGGTTCGCGAGGCGCAGCGTCGCAGCCGCGAACTGGTCCTGAAGCAGAACGCGTACTGGCTCGGCAGCATGGCCGCCGCATACGAGCATGGTGATGACCCGCGCGACATCCTGAAACAGCACGAACTGACCGAAGCGCTGACACCGTCGGCGATCCGGGAGGTCGCCCGGCGCTACCTCCGCATGGACAACTACGTGCACATCACGCTGCTGCCCGCGGCGCCGAACATGTAGTGTGGCATGGGGTCATGCTCCGGGCACTCCTGGGGACGCCTCAGTCGAGGCAGTCAGCCAGAGCTTGAAGCAGGACCCCTCGCCCGGAGCGCTCGCTACCGTGAGGTCGCCGTTCATCAGGCGTGCGAGCTGGCGACTGATCGTGAGGCCGAGACCGGTACCATCCCTGGTTCGCGTCCTGCCGGTCTCGCCCTGGACGAACGGCTCGAACACCTCCGACAACTGCGCGGGTGTCATACCGATGCCCGTGTCCTCCACCGTGATGCAGAGCCAGGGTCCCTCACCGGACACCTGTGCGTCCGGTTCAGGGTCTTCGAGGATTTCGCAGTTCACGATGACGCGGCCACCGGGTTCGGTGAACTTGACGGCGTTCGACAGCAGGTTCGCCAGGATCTGTCGGACACGGTCACCGTCGCCGATGAAGCACATCGTGGGAGCTACGGTGCAGACGCTCCCGACGTCCAGGCCTTTCTCCTGCGCCTGCGGGCCGATCAGCTCGAGTGCTGCTTCGATCGCCTCGCTCGCCACTGCGCGTTCCGTCTCGATGCTGATGCGGCCGGCCTCGATCTTGGCCAGGTCCAGCACATCCTCGATCAGGCCGAGCAGGTGCCTGCTGCTCGCCGCGATCCTCTTCAGCTGCGCATGCTGGTCCGCCGTCAGCGGGCCCATGATCTCCGCTTCCAGCAGGCCGCTGTACCCGATGATCGCGTTCATGGGCGTGCGGAACTCGTGACTCATGGTGGCGAGAAATTCGGACTTGGCGCGGTTGGCATCTTCAGCTTCGCGTGTCCGCTCACTCAGTTGAATGTTGATCCGCTCCATCGCTTCGAGCACATCGTCGCGCTCCTCCTCCGCACGCACGCGGCACACGGACTGGCCGATGTCGCCACCGATGACCTCGACCGCCGTGAGCAGGCCCTCATCGGGAGCGCGGACGTCACGGTGAAAGAACTCGACGACGCCGAGCAATTCGTCACCCGCACGGATGGGGAATGCAAATGCGCCATGCAGCCCGCAGTCACGTGCTGCATCGGCACGCGGGAACTGATCGTCTTTGGCTGCATCCTCGATCCACGCCGGTTCACCCGACTCCCAGACGCGGCCGGGCAGTCCGAGGCCGCGGGTGAAGCGCATCTGCACGGTTGCGTCGAGGAACGGCTTCAGATTCTCTGACGGCGCGTGCCAGCACCCGACCAGCCGGAGCACGTCCGCGTCCGGATCCACGGCCCAGAATACGCCGACCATCCATCCGAGGTGCTCGCCGATTGCGGACAGGATCCGTGGTGCGGCTTTATCCAGCGTGTGCGATTCGGCGAGAATCCGTGTCACGGCGTGCTCTGCCGAGATCCGGCTCGCTGCCAGCTTCTGCTCCGATATGTCGCGCACGAATGCACTGAACAGTACGCTGCTCCCCGCTCGCGACGTGGACACCGTCAGCTCGACGGGGAACTCCTCGCCATCGCGACGCAACGCCGTGATCTCGATGCGGCGGTTCATGATCCTGGTTTCGCCCGTGCTGATGTGGCGAGCCACGCCGCGGCGGTGCGCATCACGATGCTGTTCGGGAATGATCGTGTCGGAGAGCGTGCGACCGTGGGCTTCGCTTGCCGACCATCCGAACATCAACTCCGCCTGCCGGTTCCACCCGGTGATCACGCTGTCGGCGTCGATCGTGATGATGGCATCGAGCGAGGAGTCAATGATCGTGCGCAGACGCGCCTCTGCCGCGGCCAGCTCATCATTGATCGTTTCCAGTTCCGCCGCCTGCTCCTCCATCTCTGCGGCCTGCGACTCCAGTTCGATGGCCTGCTGCTCGGACTGCTCGCGCTCCTCCGAGATCTCCAGGACGAGTCGCGCATTGTCGATCGCCGTGCCCGCACGGCGGGCGAGGTCCTCGACGAACACGAGGTCCTCGTCGTCGTACGTGCGCCCGGACTCCGCATATACCAGGGTGATCGCGCCCAGCACCTGCTCGCGCGCCACGAGCGGAACGACGATGTATGATCTGAGGCCCAGCTCGAGGATGATCCTGAGATGCTCGTCGTCGCGGGCAGCGCTACGGATGACTTCGTCAGGGATCGTTGCCGCCATTTCCGCCTTCCCGGTCCGGATGACCTGAGGCGCGCCGACCGTCGCATGTGGGTCCGTGGGATACTTCTCCTCGAGACGTCGTACGAGATCCACCTTCGCGCGGTCCATGTGTTCGACCGCTACACGATGGATCACTCCATGCTCGAGGATGTCGATCGCGCACCAGTCGGCGACGTCCGGCACGGCCAGGTCGGCCACATTGCGCAGCGTCCGCTCGTAATCGAGGGATGACCCGAGGATCCGGCTTGCCTCCGCCATGAACGCCGCGCGACCATCACGGCGTCGCTGACCTGCCTCCGATCGTTCGTCCGCAGTCATCCGGTCGTGCTCCCCATGGTCACCAGTTCAGCGCGACGGTACGCCCGTGAGCGTCTCGCTCAGCCGTCGCAGTGCGGCGCGTGCGTTCTCATCATACGCCTGGGCGTTCGCCCGCGCCGGCTCGAGGCCGCGGTAGTAGCTGCCGCTCTCGATGCCCTGCGCGGTCACGAGCTGCATCACGGCATCGGCACCTTCGTCCACCGTGCTCCGTGCGGGCACTCCTGCCTCGCGCACCATTGTCGTTTCCATCAGCGTCGCCGGATGCAGCGCCGTCACGATCACGTCCTGTCCTTCGAGCTCGCCGGCGAGGTCGACGGTGAACAGGATCTGCGCCAGCTTGCTCTGTGCGTACGCCCGCCCGCCGGTGTATCCACGCTCGAGCATCGGGTCATCGAAGTCGATGGGGGTCTGCGCAGTGGAAGCGACATTGACGATGCGCGCGGGCGCACTCTCTGTCAGCAGTGGCAGCAGCAGCCGCGTGAGCGCGTACCCGGCGAGATAGTTGACAGCGAAATGCAGCTCGTGTCCGTCCGCACTGAGCTGTCGTTCCGGTGAGCGGTTGAGCCAGATGCCCGCGTTGTTCACGAGGACATTCAGGTGGTCATAATCCTGAATGATGGTCCTGGCGAACGCGCGGACTTCGGCGATGGACCCGAGGTCCGCGGCGTAGAACCGCGCACTGCCCCGGCCGGTTGCGTGGATCTCGGCGACCAGCGCTTCTCCGCGTTCACGGTTGCGGCCATGTACAATGACGTGGGCGCCGTCGGCCGCGAGCCGGCGAGCCACTTCACGGCCCAGTCCGTCCGTCGAGCCGGTGACCAGAATGACCGTCTGGTCCGGATTCACGTGACCTCCACTGTTCGCGGCCGGGTTCTGCGCGCATGCCGGTGCGCTCCAGAGTACCAGCCCGGCAATGAGCAGGGTGGGGAGCAGCCGGAACCGCGTTGTCCCTCGCGAAGGGCACTGTGTTCGGTCGCGTGGATCGATCGTCATTGTTCATTCTCCGTATGGGGTCGACGCACTCGCGCCGGCCGTGATCACTTCCCGGATGAAACTCTGCAGCAGCACGTCGCCGCGTGAGCGCAGCCGCACGAGCCGCGTGAGCGCAGCCGCACGAAACGGTCCTCGAATGAGTGCGCGTCGCTCTCCAGCGTCCGTCCGCAGCGTCGGCCGGTACGGCAGGCACCACGCTCACATCAGCCCGGGCAGGTCCGTCGAAGTCGCGAACTGTATGAGCATCGACTAGTTTTACGAATGAGTTCACACCTGACGCAAGCGCAGCTTGCCGAACTGAGATCCGAACTGGACCGGCAGCTCCGCAAGCTGGAGCGGAGCATGCGCACGACCACGCGCGTGATGAAGCCCGTGCAGCTCGATCAGAGCTCGGTCGGGCGGCTGTCGCGCATCGACAACCTGCAGACGCAGGGACTGACGAAGGGGCTTCAGGAGCGTGAGCAGGCGAAGCTCGGCCAGATCGCTGAGGCGTTCCGGCGACTGGACGCGGGCACGTACGGCCGCTGCGTCGTCTGCAGTGAACCGATTCTGTTCGAGCGGCTGCTGATCTTCCCCGAGGCACCCAACTGCAGTGGTTGTGCTGGGCGCTAACGGGACGCGGGGGATGCTCCACAGGCTGCGCCCGCGCGCCGGCGGCATCCTGCCGAACGCCGGCTACTACGGCTGGGTCGTCGTCGGTACCGCGATGGTGTGTTCCGCCCTGTCCTCGCCCGGCCAGTCCTTCGCCCTGTCGCTCTACATCGAGCACCTGATACGCGATGTCGGCATCTCGCGCGTCCAGATCTCATCGATCTACGCCGGTGCGACGCTTGCCGCCGCCGCCACGCTGCCGCTGTTCGGCGCGTGGGCGGATCGCACGAGCGCACGCAGGTTCATGGGCGTGGTGCTGATCGCGATGGCCGGAGCCATGGTGATGCTGTCGCAGGCGCGCGGCGTGTACATGGTGGTCGCGGCACTGTTCGCGCTGCGCATGCTGGGGCAGGGTGCCATCGGACTCGGCACGCTGACCACGACGGTCCGCTGGTTCCGCCGCTACCGCGGCCGCGCGCTGGCCATCGTCACGCTCGGCTACGCTCTCGGCGAACTCGTCTTTCCCGCCGTCATTGTCATGTTGTCGGCCGTCGTGGGCTGGCGCGGCTCACTGCTCGTTCTGGGCGGAGTGTACGCCGTCGTTGCCGCACCTGTAATCTTTCACGTCATGCGCGAACGGCGCCCGGAGGACGAACCGATGGACGGCGCCGTCCCGCCGCCGCCCGCCCCGGACGTGCCCGGGCTCGTGATCGAGTATCCGGCCGATCCGGACTTCAGTCTGAAGGACGCCCTCGGTACGGGGACGTTCTGGGCCATGCTCCTCGTCGTCAGCATCTCGCCGATGCTGCTCACGGCCGTAATATTCCATCAGGTCGCCCTGTTCGGTTCGAGGGGCTGGGCCGTGTCACTGGTACCGGCGGCATTCGCCGCCTATGCGCTCGCGAGCGTGGCCACGACGTACGCGTCCGGCGTGATGTTCGAGCGGCGCCCGGTGCGGTTCGGTGTCAGCGCCTCGCTGCTCACCGCCGTCGCAGGCCTGGCCTGGTTCATGTGGGGTGCGGGCGCCGCGTGGAGCGCGCTGGCATACGGCGCACTGCTAGGCGCATCGTCGGGGATCGCCGCCGCCACCAACTCGCTCGTCTGGCCCGAGTACTACGGCATCCGCGCGCTCGGCGCGCTCAAGGGCGTGGTCAACGCAGTGCGCAACGCCGCAACCGCCGCCGGCCCGCTGATCGTCGCAGTGGTGTTCCGTATCGGCGGTACCTCGCAGGCGCTGCTCGTCCTGGGCGCCATCGCCGTTGCGGGCGCCGTGGCCGCCGTCTTCATACGCCCACCCGCGCGCGGCCGCCACGACGCGTCAGGGGACTTTGCGCAGGTGGCCTGATCAGCCGCGAATGCCTTCGCATGCGCAGCGCTGACATCGTTCCGCGTGGTGAGGACATCACCGCGCAGGCCGCGAGCGCAGCCGGGAGAAACGGAAAGGGCCGGGGCGTTGAGCCCCGGCCCTTCCTGCATGTGAGGGAATCTCTCGCGCTACCGCGCCAGATCCCTCACGGTGGCAGCGAGCATGCGTACCCGCGTCTGGTCCGTCGAGGCGGCGCCATAGCCTTCGATGGTCGGGGCCAGCGCGGTCAGCGTCGAACTGCGCGTTGCACCGGATGCGTTCTCGGCATTCGTGAGAGCCGTGCGCACGTAGGAGATCTGGCTGGGCGTGAGTCCATCCCAGCGCTCGAGCTGATCGACATACGCGCGCGCCAGTGAGAACGACGGCGGCCAGGTATACTGCGGCTGGCCCTGCGGGTTCAGGTAGTCGAGATGGACGGTGTTCGCGGCGTCGATCTCGTTCTGCGAGATGTGCGCGCTCGGCACCAGCTCGAAGATGTCGAGACCGCGCGCGATCTCGGAGCTGACGAGCGCACCATTGTACCAGTACACCGACCAGCTGCCACCCGGGCCCATCCGTGATGCATCGCTCGGGCCGCGGTCATGGAACGCGATCTCGTAGGCGTTGTCCGGATCCGTCCAATCGAATACCGAGATGCCGCCCTGATACCAGGCCTGCACCATCACGTCGCGACCGGGGATTGGAATGAGCGAACCGTTGTGCGCGACGCAGTTCTCGAACTCCGTCTGCACCACCGGCAGCTTGTAGTAGCTGCGGAACTGCATCCGGCGGTTCTGAATCGTGAATATCGCGTTGGCGCCCCACTCGCGCGGGTCCGTAGCGCGGCACTTCGGCTGACCGCCGCCGCCCCACTCATCGGTGAAGAGTACCTTCGTGGCCGAGTTGTTGAACGTCGCGGAATGCCAGTACGCGAAGTTCGAGTCGGACACCGCGTCGATCCGCCGCGGGTTCGCGGGGTCGCTGATATCGAGCAGCAGCCCGTATCCTTCGCACGCGCCTCCGGCCAGACCTACGTCAGGGTAGACCGTGATGTCGTGGCACTGCGTCGGGCCGGGCCGCGGTCCATCGGGCTGCGGACCGCGCTGCTCTGCCACGATCTGCTCGACTATGGCCGGCAGCTGCTGACGCAGCGCCGCACTGTCCGCCGCCGTGGGTGCACCCGTGCCGCCACGCTCGGCCACGATGCGGGCGAGCTGCGCGGCTACGAACTGATCCGGCGCGATCTGCACCTGGCCTTCGAACTCTATGACGAATGCACCACGTGCACGTGCCTCCTCGATCTGCGCCACCTCTGCCGGCGCGAGGCCGTGCTGCGGCGGTGCAATGAGACCCTCGAAGATGCGAGGTGAGCTGACGATCGCCGCCAGCTGCGGGTTGGCCAGCGGCACGCGGATCACCTCGATGCGGAACAGCGCCGAGTTGGGATCTTCGCTCGGCGGCGCGGCGACGCAGCCTTCCAACTCCTCGGCCGGCCGCACGATGAACGAGCCCGAGACATAGATGTAGACGTTCTGCGTGTCGCCCGGATGCTCGAGCACGGTGTGCGTGTGCGAACCGCGACACGTCTGCACGTTGCCGATGTACTGCGGGTTGCGCACGTCGCTGATGTCGAAGATCCGGATGCCGCGCAGGCGGTCCGGACTCACGGCGACATCGACTCCCTGCGTGCCGCAGTCCACGCGTCCGCCCATGCCTTCGCCGGAAACGAACAGCAGATTGCGGTACACGGACACGTCGCTCTGTGACGCCGGGCACACGTAGCCGGTCGCCAGCGTGGGCGCCCTCGGATTCGAGATGTCCCACACCTGGAACCCGTTGTAGTTGCCCTGGATCGCGTAATCGCCAGTGAACGCGATGTCCGAGTTCGTCACACCGATGAACTCGCGCGGCGGCGGTGTCTTCGACAGGACGCGCAGATTCCAGATGGCTTCCTCGGCATCCATCAGGCCTGCGCGCAGACCGATGCGCGGGTCCGGCATGGGCGCATTGGCGGCGCGGTTGTCGTCCCGCCCTGATGGTACGACGGGTGCCGTCGTGATGGCGGGCGCGCACGCGGCGATGCCGAGCAGTGCGGCCACGAGCGGCAGCAGCAGAAGACGCGTCACGCCCCGGCGGTGACCGGAACTCGAGGGGGATACTGACGTCATGGCGGTTTCCTTTTGTTCGGGCTATTGAGAAATCCTTGAACCGGCGAATCCGTGGCCGGTTACCGGGAACGATCGCTGTCCATCGCGGACAGCATGAGCTGCATTCGTGCAACCTCCGTCGCCTGGTCCACCTGCACGTCGGCGGCGAATCGGAAGACATCCTCATCCTGACCGGCACCGTCGGTGGCGAACAGGTCGTGCACCATCGTGACCGCGCCGCTGTGGTGTTCGATCATGAGCGTGAGGAACAGCCGGTCGAACGCCGTGCCCTGCGCGGCTGCCAGATTGCTGATCTGGCCGGCCGACAGCATGCCGGGCATGTCCATGGGATGATGGCCGCCGTGCACCATCACGGCCGAGTCGGTGATGTGCAGTTCAGGCACCGCCTGTCCGCGGTCACGCAGCCAGCGCTGCATGGTCGCGATCTCATCCTGCTGGGCGTTGATGATCCGCGCCGCCAGAGTCTGAATCGAAGGGGTGGTCGTCCGCGCCGGTGCCATGCGGGACACCTCGATGGCCTGCGCGTGGTGATGGATCATGTGCTGCATGAAGCGGACGTCAGCGTCCGTGAACCGCATTCGCGCACTGTCCGTTCGCGCCCGGAAGATCGCCTCTATTTCCTCGTTGCTCGGATTGGCCGTCGTCGGCGGCGGTGCCGGTGCGGGGGTGGACGTCGCCTGAGCGCAGGCGCCGACTGCGAGTGGCGTCAAAAGGGCGGCCAGCAGCCGCAGTTTCGCTGAAGCTCTCATCTACTCTCGGATTCCGTTGTCTGGTGCAGGCATGGCTGCTCGTACAATAGGCCATACACGGCAGTGCGTGAAGAGGTTTCGCCATCACCGCACATTCGGGACCGGGCCCAACAGAGTTCGACGCTGGTGCGGCGGGATCCCCGATCGGGCAGTCGAAGCGACGGATCCCCGGCGCGGCAGCACTTCGAGGTGACGGATCCCCGGCGCGGCAGCCCTTCGAGGCGACGGATTCCCGGCGCGGCAGCACTTCGAGGTGACGGATCCCCGGCGCGGCGGGTAGCCCGGTGCGGCAGGATCGTCCGCCGCAACGCTTCAGTCGCCCCTGCGGCGGATGCGCGAGCCGTCGTCCAGGCCGTTCGGTGGATGGACAATGACGTCCTCGCCGGCCGCGAGCCCTCCTGATGACGCCTACGGGCGATCCTCGAGCACGGCCGCGTCGGGCGTCGCCAGCGTTTCGTATCCTTCTTCCACGAGGCCGGCCAGGTCGAAGCCGAGGTCCGTGCGCCCGGCCAGTGCGCGTGCTGCGGCGACGAGCGCGTTCCGATCGAGGGTGCGGCCGTTCGTTCCGACGAGGATCCGCTGCGCTCGCTGCGGCACGCGTACGAGGTTCACCTGATCGAACACGGCGCCATACGTCGCAAGCATCCGTGGATACGCGGGGGCTGCCGTCCACAGGTTGCTCACCACCACGCCGTCCGCAGTCAGCGCAGTGCGCACCGCGGCGAGGAACTGGCGCGTGGTGAGTGAATACGGCACCTCGTCATCGGAGAACGCATCGAGCACGATGAGGTCGTATCGGCCGGGCGGCGCGCTCTCGATGAACGCGCGGCCATCGCCCGTGTGGACGGCCATGCGATCGTCGGGTGCGAAGCCGAAGAAACGCTCCGCGACGTCGACGATGATCGGATCAATCTCCACCACATCTATGCGGGCCCGGGGCATGACGTGGTGCGTGTACGTGGGCATCGCGCCACCGCCGAGACCGACGAACAGGATGCGTGCATCGGGCGGCACGAGTGCGAGGCCGATCATGCCGACCTGCGTGTAGGGGTGCTCCAGGTGCATCGGCCGGCCGGGATAGAGCGCGCTCTGGCGAGCGCGGCCTTCCCCGGTGTACAGCGATCGTAGTCCGTCGCCGCGTTCGACAACCCGGACACGGCCGAATTCCGAGTCGCTCTCGAACAGCGCCCGCACGCGATGCTGGTGAACAACCAGGAACAGGACCGCGATAAGGCAGGCGGCCGCAGCAATGAGACCTGTGCGCCGGATCATGCGTCGGGTTGTTCCCCACAGGCAGGAATGGATGTGGTGAGGCGGCGATGGCACGCCGCCGACACGATCATGACATACCCCCTTCGCAGACTTGTCTGCAGGAGCCGACAGCCACGCAGGATGACAACGCACCCCGGGTTGAACAGCCCGGGGTGCGTCTGCTGTAGCACGGCGGCATGGGTTACGCCGCCGACGGCGCCGATGGCGTCCCTCAGTTCGCGGCGGAGAGCTCCGCGACCGCCGTTGCGAGCTTCCGTACCTTCGTCGCGTCACGGGCTGCCGCAGCGTCGGTCGTGAGCCGTGTCGCCAGCTGTGCCAGCGCGCTGCCGCGCTGCATGCCTGATGCGCGCTCGGCGCGTGACAGCTCGGCGCGTGCGGCCGCAATGCGGCTCGCATCGAGACCGTTGTTGCGCTCGAGCTGGTCGAGGTAGGCGCGCGCGAGCGGGAAGCTCGCCGGCCAGATGAACTTCCGTTGCTCCTGTGCGTTCATGAAATCGAAGCGCACCGTATTGGCCGCGTCGATCTCGTTCTGCGAGATGAACGCGCTCGGCGTGAGAGCGAAGATGTCGAGGCCGCGTGCGATCTCGGAGCTCACGATGTTGCCGTTGTACCAGTACACGGACCATGAGCCGGCGCTGGTGAGTACTCCGTCCTCGAGCGGACCGCGGTCGAAGAATGCGATCTCCTTCGGGTTGCTGACGTCCGTCCAGTCGAAGATCGAGATGCCGCCCTGGTACCACGCCTGCACCATGACTTCGCGACCGGGGATCGGGATCAGCGAGCCATTGTGCGCCACGCAGTTCTCCCACTCCGTCTGTGCCGCCGGCATCTTGTAGTAGCTCTTGAACACCATCCGGCGGTTTTCAATGGTGAACAGCGCGTTCGCGCCCCACTCGTAGTTGTCCGTCACGCGGCAGCGCGGTGCGCGCCCGCCGCCCCACTCGTCGGTGAACAGCACCTTGTCGCCGTCGTTGCTGAACGTCGCCGAATGCCAGAAGGACATGTTCGAGTCCGCAGCGGCATCGATGCGTCGCGGATTGGCGACGTCGCTGATGTCGAGCAGCAGGCCGTAGCCGCCACACGCACCGCCTGCCAGACCGACCTCGGGGTACGTCGTGATGTCGTGGCACTGCGTCGGCCCTGTCCGCTGCCGGGCGGCGGCCGCCGCACCCGGCTGATTCTGCGCCGCAGCCGGCTGTCCGCGGCGCGGCGGTGCCGCGAGCTCGTCGAAGATGCGCGGCGAGCTGACGATCGCAGCGCGCTCCGGCGCGGCGAGCGGCACACGGATCACCTCGATGCGGAACAGCGCGGAATTCGGGTCCTCGTCGGGCGAGAGACCGGAGCACCCGGGCAGCTCACTCGGCGAACGGACGCGGGATGAGCCCGACACGTAGATGTAGACGTTGTTGCTGTCGCGCGGGTCGGTGGCCATGGTATGTGTATGCGAGCCGCGGCACGTCTGCACGTTCCCCACGTACCTCGGGTTCTCGACATCCGCCACGTCGAAGATGCGGATCCCGCGCAGGCGGTCTGCACTGACGGAGTCCTGCACGCCCTGCGTACCGCAATCGAGCCGGCCCGACAGACCCTCGCCCGAAACGAACAGCAGGTTGCGGTACACCGATACATCGCTCTGCGATGCAGGACACAGGTACGCATCTTTCAGCGTCGGCCGCTGCGGGTTCGTGATGTCCCACACCTGATACCCGTTGTAACTGCCCTGATACACGTAGTTACCGCTGAACGCGAGGTCGGAGTTCGTCACTCCGACGAAGTCCGCGGATGGCGGCGTGTTCGACACGAGGCGCATGTTCCACGATGCCTGTCCGGCATCGAGGTGGCCGGCACGAAGACCGACGCGCGGGTCGGGGCTCGGCGGCGACGTGGACATGTCGGCCGTCATGGAGCCGGGCGCAGCCGGAGCAGTTGCGCAGGCGGACATGGTCAGCAGCCCGATGGCGAGTGCCGCAGTCAGCACGGTCGTCGGCCGCATTGCGCGGTGAAGCGATGGTGATGTCATGTGTGGCTCCGTTTGGAGTGGCGCAGCAGGAACGTGCGACCGGATCAGCGAGTGCCGTCGGTGAAGCTGTTGAGCATCGTGAGCATGCGGTCGATCTCGGTGGTCTGGTCTGCATAGACGTCGGACGCGAAGCGGAACACCAGGTCGTCCTGCGCTGCGCCCTCGGACGAGAACAGCTGGTCGACCATCGTGATCGCGCCTTCATGATGGCGGATCATGTACGTGAGGAAGAGCCGGTCGAACTCCGTGCCGCGAGCGGCGTCGAGCCGTGCCAGCTCCGCGGCCGTCAGCATGCCGGGCATGATCATGTCATGCTCCACCCCGCTCATCGTCATCCGCAGGTGCGTAGCATCCGCGGCGGGAACGGGCTCGTTGCGCGCACGAAGCCAGTTCTGCATCAGCGCGATCTCGTCGCGCTGTCCGACGGTGATGCGTTCGGCCAGGATGCGGACATCGGAACGTGCGCTGTGCGTGGCCGCCCAGCCCGCCATGACGAGGGCCTGCGCGTGGTGCGGGATCATGCCGGACATGAAGTGGACGTCGGCCTCGGTGTGTGGCAGCGGAGGCACGGGCGTCAGATCGATCTGTCGCGTCTCCGCACGGCTCGCAGCGCTGCTGCAAGCGGCGCTGCCCAGCAGGCCCAGCATGACTGCCGCGAGAAGCGGGGAGCGCACGACGCGTTCAGAGGGTTTCATGAGAGGCGAATTCTACGACTCCTCGCGCGATTTGGAAAGCTGC
>JAGTUV010000420.1 GCA_018224305.1 Gemmatimonadota bacterium | reverse complement strand
TGGGCGCGGATCTGCGAGGCCTGGATCGAGCGTGCGGCCTCGGGCAGTGCCCGCGCCGTCGTGTCCTGCGCGGAGACGGGAGTGACGGCCGACAGCAGCAGGGCGAGTGTACCGAACAGGGCGGCCCTGCCGACAGCGGACTCGGACGCACTGGCGGCGCCGGCCGGTAACGCGCGCACGCCGGTGCGGGTGCTCATCGCATCAACCGTCCGTAATCCTCTGCGCGTTCGCCCGGAACTCCGGGAGGCTGCGCATGTGGGCCTGGTACTCGGGCAGGCTGCGGGCGACCTCGGCATCGTAGGCGGCAAGGAGGCGGCCGTAATAGGTGCGAGCCGCGGCGAGGTTTCCCGCACGCTCGGATGCCTCACCGGCGACGGCGAGGCCGAGCAGGTGATTCTCGTTATCGGCGAGAATCTGCTCGGCGGTCGAGATCGCGGCGTCGGTGTTGCCGGCGACGAGATGCACGACGGCGAGATGGTAGCGGCCATCGTCATCGAGCGGGGCCGCCATGCCGTATGCGTCGATGGCCATGGGCGTGAACCGCAGAGCCTCGGCCGTGTCGCCGCGTTCGGCAGCCGTCATGATCCGGTCGAAGAGGCGGTCCGCCTGGTCGCGCGGTGAGCCCGTGAGCGGGGGCGGAGTGCCGGGTGCCAGCGGGACAGCCGGGCCGAGCAGCTGATCGGACGGGCGCGCGCCGGTTCCCGTGACCAGTGGCACGACGAGGATGATGATCAGCAGGAGCAGCACGCCGCCGGCGAGATACCAGGGCAGGTTGGGATTGCCGCCTGCTGCCTGGCCGCGCGCGGACCCGCGAGGTGCCGTCGTCGTGCCCGCTGCCGCACCGCAGCGCGTGCAGAACCGCGCACCGGCCGGCAGCTTTGCGCCGCACTCGGTGCAATCGCCCGCCTTGAGTGGTGCGCCGCACGACGAGCAGAAGTTGCCGCCGGATTCGGTACCGCAATTCGAACATTTCATGCTGCTGAGAATATGCCGGGAGGCGCGCCGCGAAAAGAGGGGGTGTGCGCGGAGGCTGCAGTCGACCCGCACGGCTGCGAGTGCGCGGTCACTTTCACCTCGGCCGCTGCTGCGCGTATGTTGGCGTCATGAGCAAGGACAGGGACAGCAAACAGAGAACGCCGTCGCCTCCGCCGGAGCAGCCGCCGGTGCCGGTGACAGACTTTCAGAAGGCGCCGGGCGAGGAGACGGAAGACGAGAAGCTGCTGGCGCGTGCGCACGGCGAGCCGCCCCCGCAGGAGGGGACTACGGACTCGTGGCGCGTGTTCCGCATCATGGGCGAGTTCGTCGAGGGCTTCGATACGCTGGCGCGCGTCGGCCCGGCGGTGAGCATTTTCGGCAGCGCCAGGACCCGACCGGGCCATCACCAGTACGAGGCCGCCGAGGCGACAGGCCGGCTGCTGGCCGAAGCGGGGTTTGCGGTCATCACGGGCGGCGGGCCCGGCATCATGGAGGCCGCGAACAAGGGCGCGGCCGAGGCGGGCGGGCTATCGATCGGGTGCAACATCGAGCTGCCGTTCGAGCAGGGAATGAACGCGTACGTGCGCACGGCCGTCAACTTCCGGTACTTCTTCGTCCGAAAGACGATGTTCGTGAAGTACGCGGAGGGTTTCATCATCTTTCCCGGCGGCTTCGGCACGATGGACGAGCTGTTCGAGGCGCTGACACTGATCCAGACGGGGAAGGTCAGGGACTTCCCGATCGTGCTATATGGCAGCGAGTACTGGGGCGGCATGCTCGACTGGATCCGGAAAGCGATGCTGGAGGAAGGAAAGGTCGGCGCGAACGATCTCGACCTGCTCTTCGTCACCGACTCCGCGGAGGAAGCGGTGCAGACGATGATCGACTGCTACGAGGAGAGCTGCGCCGAGGCCAGGCGGCAGGCGGAGGCGGCGCTCAGGCAGGGTGGCGGCATGCGTCGTGACCGCAGGGCCGACCTGCGGCGGCTGATGGACTGAACGAACCCGAGTGCGGAGAAGCTGAACGAATGGCGAAGAGCCGATACCTGAGCGGTGCGCGCATCGCGCCTGCTCCGATCACCGGCGACATGGGCGCTGCCGACCTCATCGACACCGCGTTCCTGGCGTACAATGGCGGGAGGCTGCGCGAGGGATGCCGCCTGTTTACCGAACGCATGCTCGACGACGATGTCACCATCGGCATGACGCTGACCGGTGCACTCACGCCCGCAGGGCTCGGCATGAGCGCACTCATCCCCCTGATCGAGGCCGGCTTTGTGGACTGGATCATCTCGACGGGCGCGAACCTGTACCACGACGCGCACTTCGGCCTCGGCCTCGAGATGCGACAGGGCAACCCGCACGTGTCGGACGTGTCATTGCGCGAGGAAGAGGTGGTGCGCATCTACGACATCTTCTTCGATTACTCCGTGCTGCTGGACACCGACGCGTTCTTCCGCCGCATCATCCGCGAGGACGAGTTCCAGCGGAGCATGTCGACCGCGGAGTTTCACTGGCTGGCCGGCAAGTACATCGCGGAGCGGCAGAAGGCACTCGGGCAGAGAGGCAAGTCACTGCTGTCGACGTGCTACGAGTACGACGTGCCGGTCTACACGTCGTCGCCGGGCGACTCATCGATCGGCATGAACGTCGCCGCCGGCGCGCTCCAGGGGCTGAAGCTCCAGTACGATGTGAATGCGGACGTCAACGAGACCGCGTCGATCGTGCTCGATGGGAAGCGACGCGGCGGCAAGAGCGCGATCATCATCTTCGGCGGCGGGTCGCCGAAGAACTTCGCGCTCCAGACGGAGCCGCAGATCCAGGAGGTGCTGGGTATCGAGGAGAAGGGGCACGACTACTTCCTCCAGTTCACGGACGCGCGCCCGGACACCGGCGGCCTGTCCGGCGCTACACCGGCGGAGGCGGTCAGCTGGGGGAAGGTGGATCCCGACCGGCTGCCGGACGCCGTGGTGTGCTACACAGACTCGACCATCTCGCTGCCGCTGCTCACCGCATATGCGCTCAGCCGCCACGCGCCGCGCGAGCCGAAGCGGTTGTTCAGGCGGCGGGACGAGATGCTCCAACGGCTGAAGGACGAGTACGCCGCGTCATCGCGCAACGAGGCCGCCCAGGAAAGAGCGCGCGAGAACCATGATGTGACGCTCGAACGCAGCCGGTAAGCGCTCCTCCGGGGAGCTGGTGGACGGAGTTCGTCGGGTCCTGGGAGGGCATTCCCCGGGGGTAGCATTGCGGACGCGGAAATCCGCCGGCCGCAACGATTTTCAGAGGACTCTGGCGGCGTCGCCAGCCAATGTGTATACATTTGGGCGCCTCATACGTTCTTCTAATGGATCAGCCGAAGACGGCGGACCGGTCGCGCAAGCCGCCCGCCGTCATGACCTGAAGCCCCTTTCACCGGTGCCGGTGCTGCGGATGCCTCAGCCACCCCAGTCGTTCCAAACGTCCCTGCCAGGACAGGCACGTCCTGTGTCGTTTCTCTCCCGCCTTCCTCAGGCGTGTTCGTCACTCTCAGATGGAGGAGTTCCCCATGAGACGTAATCTCCGTGGAGCGGGTACGCTCGCAGCCCTGCTGCTCGTCCTGTGCCCCGGTAGCGGTCAGCTATGGGCACAGGCGACGGGCAGTATCACCGGCACCGTCCGGTCCGCTGCCACGCAGCAGCCGGTGGTGTCGGCGGAAGTTCGCATTGTCGGCACGTCCCTGGTTGGCCTGACGAATGAGGACGGGCGGTACCTGATCACCGCGGTGCCGGTCGGTCAGCACACGCTGCGGGTGAACGTGCTCGGCTTCGCCCGCAGGGAAGTTACGGTGACCGTCGGCGCGGGTGCTGCGGTGGTCACGAACTTTGATCTCGCGACATCGGCGATCGCGCTGAGCGAGATCGTCGTCACGGGAACTCCGGGCGCGCAGCAGAAGCGCGAGCTGGGCAACTCGATCGGCACGATCAACGTCGGCGGCAAGCTGGAGACGGCGCCGATCCAGAGTGCGACGGAGCTGCTCACGGCCCGAACGCCGGGCCTGACGCTGATGACCAACAGCGGTCAGACGGGTGCGTCCTCCAACATCCGTATCCGCGGCGCGGGCTCACTGAGCGGCGGCTACGAGCCCGTGTTCTACGTGGACGGGATCCGGATCGAGAGCGGCAACATGGAAGGTGCCAGCACGTACCAGGGCGGCACCGCGCTCGACTTCCTGAACCCGGACGACATCGAGAGCATCGAGGTGATCAAGGGTCCCGCGGCGTCCACGCTGTACGGAGCGGATGCCGCGAACGGCGTGATCCAGATCATCACGAAGAAGGGCCGTCGCGGTGGTGGTGGCGCACAGTGGACGGCCAGTATGGACTACGGCGAGAACGAATGGCTCAAGAGCACTTCGGGCGACAACTACACGACCTACCGTCGCTGCACCGTAGCGATGCAGAGCTCCAACTCGTTCCCCGGCTGCCAGGTGGTGGCGGGCAACCGTCCGGCTTCGGATCTGGTGTGGCTGGGCAAGGACTCGAATGGCAACCCGGTCGAGATGACGGGCATCCCGGAGAATGACATCATCCGGATCCCCGGCTCCAGCGAGTTCATTCTGCGGGATGACCCGCTGTTCCGGCATCCGGCGACACTGCGCAAGGGCACAGCGACGGACCTGAACCTGTCCGTGCGGGGCGGCACGTCAGCCATGGGCTATTTCCTCTCGTTCAACAAGAGCGATGAGGACGGCGTGTACTTCAACAACTTCTCGAACCGCATCGGCGGGCGCGGCAACTTCGAGCTGGAAGTGGCGCAGACCCTGAACCTGTCCACCCAGTTCAGCTACACGCGCACGCATCTTCAGCAGCCGCTGAACAACAATGCGTCGAACGGCATCATCCGCAACGCGATGCGGGGCCGCGCGCGAGCGCAGTCGGCGCCGTGGGAGCCGGGCTTCCTCGGCTTCAGCCCGGGCATATCGAACGAGTTCGACAACCAGAACCGCATCGAGCGGATGACGATCGGCATCACGGGCAACTGGAACCCGCTCGACTGGTTCCGGAACCGGCTGACGCTGGGTCTCGACCGACAGTCGTATCTGGAGACCGGCTTCACCCGGCAGGATACGACGGGTCGTGCACCGTGGGGCGCCATATCGGCAACGGGCATCGTCGACCACGAAATTGGCGGCGTGCATCGCTGGACGCTGGACTATGCCGGCACGGCCGAAGCGCGGGTGACCGACGAGATCACGTCAGCGACGTCGGCCGGCATGCAGTTGAACGCCCGCAAGCGGCGCGACTTCTTTG
>JAGTUV010000419.1 GCA_018224305.1 Gemmatimonadota bacterium | reverse complement strand
CCCGCCTGATAACCGGCGCAGCGGATGACGGGCAGGGGCGGATACCGCGGGAACCGTCCATCGACGCGGGAGAGCGAGCACAGCCAGAAGATCGAGCCGCGCCGGCTGCTGATGGTCCGGGCGTGGCGGCACGTCGTGCACAGTCCAGCGAACGTCGTCACACCTGGCGCACGGCCAGAAAAGCGATCTGCCGTTCGGCGCAGCCACCGCGGTGCGAATAGAACGGCGATCCCCCGTGTCGCGTACAGAACCCGGAGACCGTGATCCGCGCGGCATGAACGCCAGCCTCGATCGCGCGCGCGGCAAGAAGCGCCCGCAGATCCACATGCGATCGCCCGTCGACCGGATCCATGCCGAGTCCTTCCGGCACCTCCGGGCCGACCTCGAAGCACTGACCGCAGATGGCCGGTCCGAAATGCACGTGCAACTCCGAAGCTTCAACCGGATACGACGATGTCAGCAATGTGATTCCGCGCTCGAGAATGCCCGCGGCAACGCCCCGCCAGCCTCCGTGCAGCAGCGCAACGGCGCGGGCTTCGGGCGCAGCAAGATATATGGGCACGCAGTCCGCCACGGATATGGCCAGGAGTGCTCCGGGCTCGCGCGTGATGTGACCATCCGCGTCCGGTCCGACCACCAGGCCGTCCGGCGACACCTCGTGGATCAGTATTGTGTCGCGATGGACCTGGCGGGAATGAACCACGGTATGGCAGCCCAGCTGCTCACGCAACCTCTGCCAGCGCGGGATGACGCGGCCGACCGGAGTATCGCCGAACAGGCTCATGTCGGCGTCGCTGCCGGTCACGCCCTGCACGACCCAGGGCATGCTCTCCCGCCATTCAGGGTGCACGTACAGTTGCGCGCCGCCCGCCTGCCCGGCATCGGTCCGCACGCCATCGGCCTTCCCGCGGTCGGTTGGCGCGCCGTCCGCCTGCTCGGCAACAGTCCGCACGCCTGCAGGAAACTCCGGCACGGGGGTCACTGTCCCGCGGGCCGGCGCATCAGGGCTCAAAGCCCCGGCGAACCATCGCCCGCGGCGCTCCCGCCGGCGCCATGTCCGCCGGTTCCGGTGCTGCCGGTCTGGTGTCCGCCGTGCGACATGTGTCTCTCCACCTGCGCGCGGAGTCCGTCGACATCCGCCCGCAGCGCATCGAACTCGCGCCGGGAGACGAACTCGAGACGGCCACGCATCTCATCCATCGCGTCCTGCGCGCGCTTCATCGCGTCCCGCGCGGCATCCTTTGCGCGATCCGGCGAGATGTCGCCCTTCTCGCTCAGATCGTTAAACGTCTGCTCGATCGCATCCTTGAACGCGCCGAGGATTCCGCTGACCGCGCGCACGCCCTCGCGAAACGAATCACCGGGATCGCTGCGCCTCTGTCCGTCGTCCGCCATGGACCGCCTCCTGTGTGTCAGCGCGGGTCGCGCTCAGTCGCCGCGCGAATCCGTGCGTGTGATGTGCGCGCCGAGCGCGCGCAGCCTTTCGTCGATCCGCTCGTACCCGCGCTCGATCTGGCCGACGTTGTAGAGATCGCTCTTGCCCTCGGCGCCGAGCGCGGCGATGAGCAGCGCCATGCCAGCCCGGATGTCCGGACTCTCGACCGGCGCGGCGCGAAGCCGCGAGGGTCCGACGACGACGGCGCGATGCGGATCGCACAGCACAATACGCGCGCCCATGCTGATGAGTTTGTCCGCGAAGAACATCCGCGACTCGAACATCTTCTCATAGATCAGGATGGTGCCGCGGCACTGCGTGGCGACGACGAGCGCGATCGATGTGAGGTCGGCAGGGAACGCGGGCCACGGGCCGTCATCGATCTTCGGAATGTGCCCGCCGAGGTCCATGCGGATGACGCGCTCCTGGTCGGCGGCCACGAACAGGTCGCGGCCGCGCGCCTCACAGACGACGCCCATCCGCTCGAATGCGAGCAGGATCGAGTCGAGGTGTTCGACGGCCGCGTCCTCGATCAGGATCTCGCCGCCGGTGACGGCCGCGAGGCCGATGAACGAGCCGACCTCGATGTGGTCACTGGAGATGCGGAACCTGCCGCCATGGAGGCGATCGACACCCTCGATCTCGAGGATGCCGGTGCCGATGCCGCTGATCTTCGCGCCGAGGCCGTTCAGCATGTGACAGAGGTCCTGCACATGGGGCTCGGCGGCGGCGTTGCGCAGGCGGGTGTGTCCCTTCGCGAGTGTGGCCGCCATCACGGCGTTCTCCGTTGCCGTAACGCTCGGCTCATCGAGGAAGATGTCCGCTCCCTTGAGGCCGGTCGTCTCGATCATGTAGCCGCGGTCCGCCTTCACGGTCGCGCCCAGCTTCGTCAGAGCCAGGAAGTGGGTGTCGACGCGCCGCCTTCCGATCACGTCGCCGCCCGGCGGCGGCAGCATCATGCGGCCCGCGCGCGCGAGCATGGGGCCGGCGAGCAGAATGGACGCACGGATTTTCGCGGCCATTTCCGCGTCGAGTTCGTTCACGCCGACCTCGGCAGCGCGGACACGCACGGAGTTATTGTCGAGCCATTCCACTTCGGCACCGAGCACGCCGAGCAGCTCGAGCAGCGTGCGCACATCGCGGATGTGCGGCACGTTCTCCAGTACGACCTCCTCTTCTGTGAGGAGCGTCGCAGCAATGATCGGCAAAGCCGCGTTCTTGTTACCGGCAGGGCGGATCGTTCCGCTCAGCGGATGGCCCCCTTCAACGACGAATTTGGGCATACATGTTCTCCTGAACCGAAAAGGCACCCACGCGGGTCGCGCGCACGGGCACTCGCACAGAACATACCGGAGGACGAAGCGTCGCGGCAAACGCGCTTGCCGAACGACCGGGCGCCGCGGCAGACGCGCTTGCCGGACGACCGAGTGTCGCGGCGGACGCGCTTGACACTGCTTCCGCGCGCGGTCTAACATCACGCATGATGTCCAGGTCTGAACCGGCACTGCGTCTGGCGGTTGTGCAGACAGCGCCCGTCCTTCGGGAGCCCGCAAGCAATGCCCGGGCGATCGCGGACCATGCGCGCGCCGCCGCGGCCGATATCGCGCTCACGCCCGAACTCTCGCTTACCGGATACGATGTCGGCGATGCCGTGCACGACCTCGCCCGTGAGGTGGTCGTCGGCCGCGCACTGGCCGAGCCGGAGCTGGGCGACATCCCCGGCTTTGTCATTGCCGGCTGCATCGAGGACGCGCCGCGCGGGCCCTTCAATACGGCCGCCGTCCTGCACGCCGGCCGGGTCCACTTCCGCCACCGCAAGATCTACCTGCCGACCTACGGCATGTTCGATGAGGGCCGCTGGTTCGGACACGGATCCGCGCTCGACGTCTGGCAGACGCCTTGGGGATGGCGCATTGGCCTGCTGATCTGCGAGGACTTCTGGCAT
>JAGTUV010000418.1 GCA_018224305.1 Gemmatimonadota bacterium | reverse complement strand
GCCGCGGCACAGCGCGCCGACGCCGTGGTGTTCGCCACGTTCCTCATGCCGATCTCCGGCCAGGGCCACCTCACCGTGCCCGCCGAAGCGACGGCACTCGCGGCGCGCCTGAAGACCGCCTCGCGAAGGATGGTGGTCGCGGCGTTCGGCGATCCCTACGGCCCGGCATCGCTGCCGGGATCGGGGACATATCTGCTCGCGTGGCAGCCGCGGGGCGAGGCGGCGCAGCGCGCGGCGGCGCGTGCAATTGCAGGCCGTATCCCGATCCGCGGACGCATGCCGATCACGCTTCCGGCCGACAAGGCGACCGCCATCGATCGGCCGGCACTGGATGCGCGTCTCACGTTTGCTGCGCCCGAGGACGTCGGCATGGACCCGTTCATCTTCGATCGCGTCGACAGCATCATCCAGGCAGGCATCGTCCGTGGTGCATCGCCCGGCGCTGCGGTCGCAGTCGGCCGGTACGGCCGGCTCGTCATGCTGCGCGCCTACGGTGACCTCGATCGGCGTCGCGGGTTCGGCGCGGTCACCGACTCGTCGGTCTACGACATGGCATCCGTCACGAAGGTGGTTGCCACGACGACGGCACTCATGATGATGGTGGACCAGGGTCTGCTTTCGCTCGATGATCCGGTGAAGCAGCATGTGCCGGAATGGCGCGGGTCACCGGCCAAGGATGCCGTCACGCTGCGCAACCTGCTGCTGCACACGTCCGGTCTGGCCGCGTACGGCCCGCTGTGGCGCGAGCTCAGTGGCAGAGACCAGTACCGGCGCCGCATTGCGAGCATGTCGCTCGACTATGAGCCCGGCACGCGCACGGTCTACAGCGACTTCGGGATCATTCTGCTCGGCCTCATCATCGAGCAGGTCAGCGGTAGCACGCTCGATGCTCTGCTCCACCAGCGCGTGTTCGAGCCGCTCGACATGCGTGACACCGGATTCAACCCGCTCCAGTGGCCGTACGGCCGGATGGACCTGGAAGGCAATGCCAACGGCCCGCGTGCGATGCGCGATCCGCTCATTGCCCGCATCGCGCCGACCGAGATCGACACCGTGTTCCGTCACCGCCACATCCGCGGTCAGGTGCATGACGAAAACGCGTTTGCACTCGGCGGCGTGGCCGCGCACGCCGGCCTGTTTTCATCCGCGCGGGACATGGCGGTGTTCGCGCAGATGATGCTCAATGGCGGGTTCTATGACGGCCGCCGTTTCATCGATCCGGCAACGATCGCCGAGTTCACGCGGCGGCAGAGCGACCAGAGCAGCCGCGCGCTCGGCTGGGATACGCCGGTGGACGGCGGATCCGCGGGCAGCTATTTCTCCGCCTCCTCATACGGCCATACGGGCTTCACCGGCCCGAGCATCTGGATCGACCCCGAGCGCAACGTGTTCGTTGTGCTGATGCTCAACCGTGTGAACCCGACGCGGGACAATCAGCGGCACCTGGCGCTCCGCCGGGATCTCGCGGACGCCGTTCAGACCGCGATTACCGATCTGCCGGCAGTGCGCCGCAGCGATGCCACCCGCAACCGACCCGACTGAAACGTGCACAGCGCATTCACCGGCCTGGACGTTGTAGTCCTCATTGCCTACATCGTCGGCGTCACGGCGTTCGGCACGTGGCTCGGCGGCTCGCAGCGCGGCGCGCGCGACTACTTCCTCGCCGGCCGCGAACTGCCCTGGTGGGCCATCTGCTTCTCCGTCGTGGCAACGGAGACGAGCGCTCTCACGTTCATCAGCATCCCCGCCACGGCGTACACCAGTGATTTCTGGTTCCTCCAGCTCGCCGCCGGTTACCTCATCGGCCGCGTCGCCATCGCCTGGCTGCTGTTGCCGCGCTACTTCAGCGGCGAACTCGTCACCGCCTATCAGCTGCTCGAGCGGCGCTTCGGCCTCGGGGCCCGGCGTTTCACATCCGTCATCTTCATGGTGACGCGTGCATTCGCCGACAGCGTTCGCGTCTTCGCCGCCGCCATCCCGATCGCGCTCATCACGGGGCTCCCGTACTGGCAGAGCATCGTGCTCGCGGGGGTCTTCACGCTGATCTACACGTATTACGGCGGTCTGCGTGCAGTGATCTGGATCGATGTCGTGCAGATGGGTCTCTACATCTTCGGCGGGTTCGTCGCGCTCTACGTCCTGACACAGCTCGTGCCGGGCGGCTGGGGCGGCATCGTCGAGACCGCCCGGGGTGCCGACAAGCTGCGTGTCATTCACATGGACGGCGGCTTTGCGAGCGGCCGCTGGCTCATGACGGGGCTGGTAGGCGGAGCGTTTCTGTCGATGGCATCACACGGTGTCGATCACATGATCGTGCAGCGCCTGCTGGCGGCCGGTACGCTGCGCAGCGCGCGCAAGGCGCTGATCGGCAGCGGCATCGTGGTGTTCTTCCAGTTCGCGCTGTTCCTGACGGTCGGCATCGGGCTGTACGCATACTACGGCGCGCGCACGTTCGCGGTGCCCGACGAGATCTTCCCGCTCTTCATAGTCGAAGGCCTGCCGCCCGGCATCTCGGGTCTCATCGTCGCCGGCATCATGGCTGCGATGATGTCGACGGTCTCCTCATCGCTGAACTCGCTCGCATCCGCCACTACGCACGACCTGTATGCGCCGCTGGCCGGCGCCGAGGGCGATGAGGTGCGGCTCATGCGCACCGGCCGCGCCTTCACGATCATGTGGGCCGGGATCCTCATCGGCGGCGCGCTGCTCTTCCAGTTCGTGCAGCCGGGCACGCCGATCGTCGTCATCGCACTTCAGATCGCTTCGTTCACGTACGGCGGTCTCCTGGGCGGCTTCCTGCTGGCGATACTGTCGAAGCGTGCTGACCAGATCGATGCCGTCATCGGCATCGCGACGGCGATCGTTCTCATGGCCGTGCTGTGGGCCGCGCAGCAGTTCTCGCTCGGCGGCATGCCGCGCGTGGTGGACGGACTGTGGTTCGCGCTGATCGGCTCGACACTCACGGTCGGCGTCGGCATGACGAGCGCTGCACTGCGTGGCAGTCGCGGCGAGGTCACGGCACGACGATGACTCACGGCGGCCCGATACGGTCACACGGGGAATGCGCATGACGACGCTGCCGTACGTCGGCGTCGATGGCGGCGGCACGCATGCCCGTGCCGTGGTGGTCGACGAGAAGGGCAGGGTACTCGCGCGCAGAGTCGGACCTGCGGGGCTCGTCGATCCGCGTGACCCCGGCAGTGCTGCGGCTGCCGTCGCGCGGCTCGTCCGTGACGCGCTGCGCGACGCCGGCGCTTCGTCCGCGGCCGCCCTGTGCTGCGGCCTCGCCGGTGCCGGACGTCCGCACGAGCGGGAAGCCGTCCGCATCGCGCTCACGCTCGAACACATCGCGGAACTTGTAGTCGTTGTCGGCGATGCGGAGGCTGCCATGGCCGATGCGTTTCCCGACGGGCCGGGCGTGCTCGTGGTGGCGGGGACCGGTTCGATCGCGTGGGCGCGCGCGGCCGACGGCGCGACGGTGCGTGTCGGCGGGTGGGGTCAGCTGCTCGGCGATGAGGGAAGCGGCTACGACATCGGCATCGGCGGACTCCGCGCGGTGGCACGGGCCGCCGATGAACGAACGGGTCCCACTGCACTCACCGCCGTCCTGCTCTCGGCCCTCGGTCTGAATGCGACGGACGAGCTCATCGCGTGGGCCGCTTCGGCCAGCAAGGCGCAGATCGCCGCACTGGCGCCTTCGGTGCTGAGCTGCGCGGAGCGCGGCGACGAGGCCGCTGCGGCGGTGCGTGATTCTGCCGTCACCGCCATCGCCGAGTTGGCGGCAACAGCCGCGCGCCGGTGCGGCGCGGAAAGTCCGACGATCGCGCTTACCGGGGGTCTCCTCGTGTCCGGAGCACTCCGCCAGGATGTCGCAAACGTCATTCGGCTGAGCGTCAGCGGCGCACGTTTTACTGATCGCGCCGTCGATGCCGCACTCGGTGCCGCACGCATCGCGCGCAACTCGTAGGCGCTATCCCCGACACGCCACCGATCGAGGGCGGCCCGTGAACTCCGTCCACGCTGCCATACTGATGGCCATCAGTACCGCGGCCGTAAAGCCGCTCTCGCGCCGGGCCGCGGCGCGCTCTATTTTCACCGCATGCAGAAATTTGCACCGGTGAGCGAGCAGCTCGAAGAGATCAGGCGCGGCGCGCTGGAGATCATCCCCGAAGACGGCCTGGCGCGCAAGCTCGAGCAGAGCCGACGTACGGGGCAGCCTCTGCGCGTCAAGCAGGGATTCGACCCGACACGGCCGGACCTCCACATCGGTCATGCGGTGTCGATCCGCAAGCTGCGCACGTTC
>JAGTUV010000417.1 GCA_018224305.1 Gemmatimonadota bacterium | reverse complement strand
TACGGCGAAGAAGGGTGCCCGGAAGGCTACGGCGAAGAAGGGTGCCCGGAAGGCTACGGCGAAGAAGGGTGCCCGGAAGGCTACGGCGAAGAAGGGTGCCCGGAAGGCTACGGCAAAGAAGGGTGCCCGGAAGGCTACGGCGAAGAAGGGTGCCCGCAAGACGACCGCCCGCAAGACGACTGCGACCCCGGCGTCGAACAATGGCGGCATGAAGGCGGCTGCCGAAGGCGCCATGAGCAGTGCGGCGTCGACCGTGAGGACTGGACTGGATGCCATTCGCGACCGGATGCCCGGCCGTTAGGTTGTACGGCGTCCTCGTGGCGCCGGCGTGATGAAGGAGGAAGCGCCACAGGTAAGCCTGTGGCGCTTTCCTTATGAGGGAGGTGGGTGATGGCAGATCCGGAGCAGCCGGAGACATATGGTCGCAGCGTGGCGTCGCGCTTCGAACGCCGCATTGAGATGAACGTGCCGGACCGGCGCAACGACCGGCTGCATGCGCTGGTCGAACGGGTGAATGCGGATGACGAGCTGTACGCGCTGTGGGAGGCCGCCAACGTCAATGCGATCGAGCGGCTCGGCATGACGGATCATGGTCCGGTGCACGTGAAGATCGTCATGAACATCGCGGTCAAGCTCTACCGCCTCCTGGTGGATGGCGGCGTGGAGCCATCGATCGTGCAGAACTACGAGATGGATGTCCGCGATGGTGAAGTGATCGTTGCGGCGGGCGCGCTGCTGCACGATATCGGCATGTCCATCCATCGGACCGATCACGAGACATACTCGCTCTTCCTGGCAGGGCCGAAGCTGAAGGAACTGTACGCGGGCATCTACGAGCCGCGGACCGCGAGCATCATGGTGTCCGAAACACTCCACGCGATCATCGCCCATCGCTCCGGCGGCCGGCCCCTGACGCTCGAAGCCGGCATCGTGCGCATCGCTGACGCACTTGATATGGCGAAGGGCCGCTCCCGCATTCCGTTCGCTCAGGGCTCCGTCAGCATCCACTCCATCTCGGCCGCAGCCATTGAAGCGGTGCACATAGACAGCGGCGCCGACAAGCCAGTCCGGCTGTCCATCGAGATGTCCAATTCCGCAGGTGTATTCCAGCTTGATCAGCTATTCCGCGAGAAGCTCGCGGGCAGCGGTCTCGAGCCCTACATCGAACTGGAAGCGCGCATCGAAGGAGAACAGGAGAAGAGACTGTTTCAGGAGTTCCGGCTCTGAGAAACGGACGGCGGTGTCGCGAGCGCACCGTCGGAGATCGTTCGCGGCAATGCGACATCGCGGATCCGGCATCTGGCGGCGCACCGATCGGACCGGGGCCGGTTTGCTGGCCGCAACCGCCGACGGTATCTTGCCGTTCGTTCATGAGTTCCCAGCTACGTGACCCGGAGCAGCTCAACGATGACCAGTCCGAGCGAACACGGCGGCGATCCCGCGGGTGAGCGACGCCTGCATCCGGAAGTGTTTCTCGCGCGACGTCGTGCGCGGCTGGAGCATCTGCTGCAGCATCCGCTCGTGCCTCCGCGCTCTTCCGGCGTCAGTGAGGACCGGCGCAACTTCCTGCGCGAAGAGGCCGAGGAGCTGTACTGGAACGAGCTGGAGTGGGAGAAGCTCACGTCGGAAGAGATGCGCAGCGGCGGCAGCGAGCTGGTCGAGCTGACGTTTCCCGGATTTCTGGCCTTCATCAACGGACTGCTTCTCAAGGAAGTGAACAGCGACTCGCTGGCGCCGGCGTCACCGCGTCCGGAGGTCGTCGAGGATGTTCTGCTCTTCCTCTCGCGTCGCTACCTGGAGCTGCTGTCGGAGACCGAGGCAGGACCGCGGCTGGAGCGCGAGATGACCGAGCGGCTGATCGATCTCGTGCTGTACCGGCTGCATGGTCTGCCCGTCGATGGATTCGATCCCTTCGCGCTCTCGCGCAACGACGAGGATTGATGTCCCGCCACAGCGTGCTTGCGGGCGCGCCGCTGCTCATTGCGCACCGGGGCGGTTCCGGTCTCGCTCCCGAGAACACGCTTCCCGCCTTCCTCAATGGTGCAGGGCGCTGGGCTTCCGACATGATCGAGCTCGATGCGCAGGCGACGGCCGATGGGCGCTGCATCGTCATGCACGATGAACGGGTCGACCGCACCACGGACGGCACGGGTGCAGTCGCAGCAATGTCTCTCACTCAACTGCGCGAACTGGACGCCGGCTACCGCTTCACGCCGGACGGCGGCGTGACGTTTCCGTTCCGTGCTACCGGGGTGCAGGTACCGACCATCGAGGAGGTGCTCGAGGCCCTGCCGTCGATCCGTATTACCGTCGAAGTCAAGTCCGCCGCGGCGCAGTCGCCGCTGTTCGAAGCCATACGTCGCTTCAACGCGAGCGATCGCGTCATCATCGCAAGCATGTACGATCGCGACCGATCCCTGTTCCCGACATATGGTGGTGCCGTCAGCGGGTCGCTCGAGGAGCTCAAGCCGTTCTGGATCCGGCACCGTTTCGGCATGGGCTGGCTGAAGGCGCCGAAGTGTGACGTGGTCCAGATTCCGGAGATGTGGGAGGGCCGCAGGCTGGTCACACGCCGGCTCGCGCGGGACCTGCATCGCCACGGCATTCCTCTGCACGTGTGGACGGTCAACGATCCGGCCGACATGCACCGGCTGCTGGACTGGGGCGTCGAAGGCATCATCTCCGACCGCCCGGACATCCTCGGTCTCGTGCTGCACGAACGAGTCGGCCGTCCGCTCGCACCCGGGCACGGCGCGACGTGACGAGCCGGCAGCGTTCCGCGCCGGAAGCGCGACTTCGCGTTCATGTCGCCCGTACGATCGGTGACCGGCGAAAGATCCTCGTGGCATTGTCCGGCGGCCTGGATTCAGTCGTGCTGCTGCACCTGCTCCGCTTCCCGATTCGCACCGAACTGGTGGCGGCTCACTTCGATCATGCCATGCGCCCGGACAGCGCGCTGGACGCATCATGGGTGAGCGGTCTGTGTCGGGCGTGGGATGTCGGGCTCGAGACCGCACGCGCTGCTGACCCGCCGGAATCGGAGGCGACGGCGCGTGAGATGCGCTATGCCTTTCTGTTCGCTGCGGCCGAGCGCCTCGGCGCGGACGCGGTGCTGACCGCACATCATGCGGACGATCAAGCCGAGACTGTCCTGTTCCGGCTCGCGCGCGGGACGGGTCTCCCCGGACTTGCGGGAATCCCGGTCCGCCGCGGAATTCTGGTCCGTCCACTCCTCGCGTTCACGCGTGCGGAACTGGAGGAATACGCTGCGCAATACCGCCTGGCCTGGCGCGAGGATCCTGGCAATCGCAGCCTGCGTTTTGCCCGCAATCGCATCCGTCACTGCGTGCTTCCCGAACTGGAGCGCGCGCGACCGGGAGCCACGCGGCGTATCGCGCGCCTCGCCCAGGCCGCCGCAGCTGCAGAACGTGGCTGGCGGAGCGTGATCGCGGTCGCTGTGGACGACGTTGTGGAGCACCGCGATGAGGGCGGATTCGTGCTTGCCAGAGAACGGCTGCTCGCGTATGATCCGCACATTCGCGCGCGTGTGTTACGCCATCTGCTCGAGCGGCTCGACAGCAGGCCCGACCGCGCAGGAACCCGCAGTGCCGTGACGTTTATCAGATCCGGCATGAGCGGCACCGGCGTGGAGTTGCCGGGTGGTGTGCGGCTCGAGCGCGAGTTCGATAGTCTGCATCTGCGTACCGCTCGGGCGGAAGCGCAGCAGCAGGACGTCGCGCTCAGGATCGCCGATGCGGGGCCGGGATCCGGACGATTCGTGGCGGGTGGGCGGAAGTACGCGGCGCGCTGGGCGCCGGCCGGGCATGTCGTCCCTGCCGGTTACGCCGCGAGTTTCGATCCCTCCTCACTACGGTTCCCCCTCGAGCTGCGGGCGT
>JAGTUV010000416.1 GCA_018224305.1 Gemmatimonadota bacterium | reverse complement strand
GGTACGGACCGGATCGACGGGTTCAACGCCACGATCCGGGACGGCGCGTCTTCGATGCTCGCCACGGCGCAGATCGAGGCGATCCTGCGCCGCGAGCACCGGCTGCGCGTCGGTCAGGAAAACGACTTCAACATCAACGACAGCGCCGAGCTCATCGCCGTGCGCCAGGAAGCGACGCAGACGTTCACTTACCTGCTCGCCGGAATCGCGCTGGTCAGCCTGCTGGTCGGCGGAATCGGCATCATGAACATCATGCTCGTGTCGGTCACGGAGCGAACGCGCGAGATCGGCATCCGGAAGGCGCTCGGCGCCAAACGGCGTGACATCCTGATGCAGTTCCTGCTCGAGTCGCTCGTGCTGTGCGTGGCAGGCGGCGCGCTCGGCTGCGCGACGGGCATCGGCGGAGCACTGCTCGTCCAGAACATGGCGGGCTGGAACATCGCCGTATCGCCCGGTGCGGTCGGCCTCGCGTTCGGTTTCTCCGCTGCGGTCGGCATCTTCTTCGGCATGTGGCCCGCGCGGCGCGCCGCACTGCTGGATCCGATCGTGTCGCTGCGCTACGAGTAAGGTTGAGGGAGTGGGAGAGGGAGAGTTGGAGGGGGTGGGTGAGGGTGAGGGCGAGGGCGATCGAACTCCACTGCCCTCAGCCGGCTTCCTCGCCCGCCCCATCTCTCGCCCTTTAACCCTCCCTCTCCCCATCCCTCTCCCTGCGTCAGCTTCTTCAGGCGCTGATCTCTTCGCGATCCTTCTTCGCAGCCCCGATGATCTTCGACTGCACGTTCGCCGGGACTTCCTCGTAGCCGTGCAGCTTCCGGGAATGGAAGGCACGGCCCTGCGTCAGTGATCGGAGTGTCGTGGCATACTTGAACAGTTCAGACTGAGGCACGAGTGCCTTGATGTGTGACTTCTGTCCGTCCTGTTCCATCCCCAGAATCTTGCCGCGCCGGTGGTTCAGATCACCAATGACATCGCCCATGTAGGCTTCCGGCGTTACGACCTCGACCTCGACGATCGGCTCGAGCAGGACGGGACCGGCCGAAGCGGCAGCCTTCTGGAACGCCATCGATCCCGCGATCTGGAATGCAATGTCGCTCGAGTCCACCGTGTGGTACGAGCCGAAATAGCATTCCGCCTCGAAGTCCACGACTGGATAGCCCGCCAGTACGCCCTTCTTCGCGGACTCCTGTATCCCCTTGTCGACGGACGGGATGAATTTGTTGGGGATCACCCCGCCGGTGATCGAGTCGGTGAATACGTATCCCGACCCATGTGGCAGCGGCTTGATCCGGACGTGACAATCGCCGAACTGACCGTGACCTCCCGTCTGCTTCTTGTATTTGCCCTGCGCCTCAGCCGTCTTGCGGAATGTCTCGCGGTAGGGGATGCGCGGCTCTTCGGTAACGACCTCGGCGTGATACTTCCTCTTCATCCGCTCCATCTGCACGTCAAGATGCAACTCACCGAGACCGCGTACGATGGTCTGCCGCAGCTCCGGCTCGTACGCGTAGTGGAATGTCGGATCCTCCTCGTGGAGCTTGCCGAGCGCCGCACCGATCTTGTCCTCATCGCTGCGACTCGCCGCGCGCACGGCGAGGGCGGTATCCGGCGGCGGGAAATTGATCTGCTGCAGCACCACGGGACGGTCCTGTGTCGTCAGGGTATCGTTCGTATGAGAGCTTTTCAGCTTCGCCACCACGCCGATGTCGCCAGCATGCAGCTTCGTGACTTCGATTCGCTCCCTGCCCTGGGGTACCGCCAGATGTGACAGCTTCTCCGTCGCATCGTGCGTCGCATTCCAGACGTCCTGTCCGTTTGTGAGCGATCCGCTGAATATGCGGAAGTAGCTCAGCTCGCCCACATGCGGCTCGGTCGCCGTCTTGAAGATCAGTGCGGCCACCGGCGCGGCGTCCTCACCCTTCAATTCGACGACCTGATCGAGGCCCGGGCGCTGAGCCAGTTCGTGCGGCGCTTCGGCGGGAGCAGGCACGATTTCCACCAGCGCCTCGAGCAATGCGCGCACGCCCCATGTCTTCTCCGCCGCCCCGCAGAAGACCGGGAACAACTGGCCCGCAAGCATGGCCATCTCCATCGCCTTCAACGCTTCCGCCGTCGTGATCTCGCCACCTTCCAGGTAGCGCTCCAGCAGATCGTCATTTGTCGTTGCAATGGACTCGAACAGCTCCGTTCGCATGCGCTGCGCACGATCGGCCAGTTCCGGCGGCACATCCGCCTCTTCGTACTCACCTGTGATTGTGCCTTCGCGGTACAGATGAGCCCTGCCCGTGAACAGGTTTACGATTCCGCGGAAATCATCGCCCTCTCCGATCGGCAGTTCCGCCGGGATTGCGGCCTCCGTCAGGTGCCGTCGGATCTCCTCGCAGGCCTTATCGAAATCGGCGTGCTCCTTGTCCATCATCGAGACAAAAAAGAGTCTGGGAATCCCGCGCGGCTCGCAGTATTCCCAGACTTTTTCCGTCCCCACCTCGACGCCCGTAGTGGCGCCCAGCACGAGTACAGCTCCATCGGCGACCCTCGTTGCCGCAATGGCGTCACCCGTGAAATCCAGGTACCCGGGCGTGTCGAGGAGATTCACCTTGATACCGTTCCAGTCGGCGTGTGCCGCCGAGCACTGTATGGAGATGCCGTGGGCAATCTCCTCCGGAGTATACATCGTGAGGGCCGTGCCGTCCTTCACGCTGCCGTGCCGCCTGGTCGTGCCCGTGGCGAACGCAAGTGCATCCACGAGCGTCGTCTTGCCCGATCCGCCATGACCCAGCACCACGACGTTGCGGATTTGTTCCGAGGGGTATTCTTTCGCACCCGGCATACAGACACCTCCTTGAGGCAGTCCCGAGGAAGGGGTGGGGATTCCTATCCTAGAACGTCCGCATCGAACGCGTCAAGGTACGGCGGGTGAGAGGTTCGCCGGACATGCCGGGCCAGGCATGACGGGGATGCCGTGACTGAGCGCGACGACTGAGCGCGGCTGAATACAGGCGCGGCCTTCCGGAGCGCGGCGGTCCAGAGGCGTGGCCTTCCGGAGGATCAGTCCGTCCGGTACCTGCGGCTGACCTCGTCCAGCAGCTTTCTCTCCTGTGGCGAG
>JAGTUV010000415.1 GCA_018224305.1 Gemmatimonadota bacterium | reverse complement strand
TCCGCTCGTCCTCGGCAACCTCGTAATCAATACCTTCTATTTCCTGGCCGCACTGGTGCTGCTCGAACACGATGAGGGCAGCCTCCATGCGCGCCGCGTGACACCGCTCCGGCAGCACGAGTATCTGGGGTCAAAGCTGATCACGCTCACGGCACTGGCACTCGTCGAGAATCTGCTGATCGTCGTGCTGTTCCACGGGACCGGGTTCGCATGGTTGATGATGAGCGTCGCGATCATCATCGCGTCAGTCGTGTATGCACTGATCGGCATGATCGCGGTCGCGCGCTACGACTCGATCAATACGTTCCTCATGCCGTCCGTGCTGTACACCGCGTTCGCCGAGATCCCGCTGCTCGCATACCTGGGCGGCGTGAGAAACCCGATCCTGTTTCTGCACCCGCTGCAACCACCGCTGCTCCTCGCCGAGGGCGCGTTCCGGCCGCTCAGCGCCGCGGAACTGACGTACGGCATCGGGGCAGGCGTTGGCTGGTGCGCCGTGTTGTTCGTACTGGCCAGTGCGGCACTCGAGCGGCTCAGCATCGGCGGCGCGGCAGCGACATGACGGTCCGGATGTCACTCGTGCGCACACTCGCCGGCGTTGACGCGCTTCAGGTTCGGCGCGACCCTCTGCTCCGATGGGTGGTGGCCGTTCCGCTGTTCATCGCCGTAGCCGCACGCGCCGTGCTGCCGCCGCTGCTCGCGCGACTCGAGGCGCGCGTCGACCTGCCGCTGGTTGCGTACTACGACCCGATCATGGGCGTTGCGCTGCTGCTGCTCGTGCCGATGCTCGTCGGGATGGTCACCGGTTTCCTGCTGCTCGATCAGCGCGATGACCGCACAATCACGGCAGTACAGGTCACACCGCTGCCTCTCCGTACATACGTCGCGTTCCGCCTCGCCGCGCCCATGGTGCTGAGCATTGTAATGACGCTGCTGACGCTGCCTCTCGCAGGAGTGGGGGCGCCCGGACCGCTCCCGCTGCTCGTCGTCACCCTCGCCGCCTCGCCCGCTGCGCCATTGTATGCGATGGTGCTTGCCGCCTTTGCGACGAACAAGGTCCAGGGCTTCGCTCTCATCAAGGTTGTCGGTGCGATCACGACACTGCCGGCCTTCGCGCTGTTCATGGACGGACCGGCAAAGCTGCTGCTCGGAGTCGTGCCGACCTGGTGGCCGACACGGCTGTACTGGTCGCTCACCGGCGCGGATGCGGGGCCGGCGTGGCTGTTCGCCCTCGGCGCCCTGATCTATGCCAGCGTTCTGGTCATAGCGCTATGGCGACGCTTCATGCGTCGTCTGCTGGAGACGTGAGGCGACACTACACCGTCAGTTACGCCTCAGGCTCTTCCTCTTCGAGTGCCTCCCCGGATCAGCCGTATAACGAACAGAAGCACTACGGCGCCGATGAAGGCAACCAGGATGGTGCCGGGAAGGCCGCCCAGGGGAGAGGTGACGCCCAGGGTCTGAAAAATCCAGCCACCCACGAACGCGCCCACGATGCCGATGACGATGTCGCCGATGATGCCGAACCCCGTGCCGCCCATGACCAGCGACGCAAGTACGCCGGCAACCAGTCCGACGATCAACCAGGTCAGAAGATCCATGAAGCTCCAGTTGTTTGAGTTCCCCCAGGTCCATGCACCTACCGTTCCGCGATTCGAACGGTCGCCTGAGCGGTCACCTCTGCGCCCGGGCGTAACCGGTTCCGGACACGCGTTCGGACACCGGCTCCTTCCCATCGATCCGCCGCTCCGGATCACCTCTGCCCTTCGGGCCGGGACTGTACCGCGGCATAGACCAGCCGCTGAAACTCCTGCTCGAGGTCCCAGGTCCGGCCGGGCGTGAACTGGGCCCACACCATGCCGATCAGGTCGTTCGCCGGATCGATCCAGAAATACGTTCCGACATAGCCTGACCAGCGATAAATGCCCTCGGCGCCAGGCAGTTCCGAGCGGGATGAATCAACGAGAACTGCACCCGCGAGCCCGTAGCCGTATCCACCATCGACCATTGGCGGTGTGCCGAGTGGTGACAGGGACGAGGGCAGGTGATCGCGCATCATGAGAGCGACGCTTTCCCGGCTGAGAACGCGCCGACCGTTCAGCTCACCGCCGTTGCGGAGCATCAGCGCGAACCGCAGGTAGTCGTGCGTGGTCGATAGCAGCCCGCCACCGCCCCAGAAGAATCGGGCGTCCGGCCGATACATCGCATCGAGACCGCCGGTGACCTCGCGCAGACCGCCTTCGGGGTCCTGCGAGTACAGCGTCACGAGGCGGCCGTCCATGTCGGCGCGCCGGCGGAACGATGTGTCCCGCATGTCGAGCGGCCTGAACAGTTCCTCATGCAGAAAACGATCGAGCGGCATGCCCGATGCGACTTCGATCACACGGCCGATCACATCGATTGAAGCGCTATAGAGGAAACGTGTGCCGGGGGAGAAATAGAGCGGAAGCCGCGCAATGCTGTCCGCGAACTGTTCAACCGTGCGCGATGCGTCGAACAACGCCGCCCTCTGGTAGATCGTGTCGAGCGGTGACGTGCCGATGCCGTACCCGAGTCCCGCGGTGTGGGTCAATAGATGACGGATCGTCAGGACACTATCGGGAGCCTGCAGGATCGGGGCGTCCGCACCGCCGCCGGCATACACCTGCACACCCGCGAATGACGGGATATACTTCGACACCGGATCCTCCAGCGACAGCTTGCCCTGGTCGATCAGCCGGAGCACACCGGCGGCTACGACCGGCTTCGTCATGGAGAATATCCGGTACACCGCCGCCTCACGCAGTGGAACGCCGCGCTCGACATCCTGCCATCCGAACGACTGCTCGTAGCCGATCCGCCCGTTCCTGACAATGAGCGCCGTCACGCCGGCCAGGCGCCCCGAATCGACATACGCCTGCATGGCCGGGGCGATCGCTGCGAGGGCTGATGGAGAGAGCCCGAGCTCGACGGGCGGAGCACTTGGCAGTCCACCGCGCGATGACGCGCAGGACGCGGCCAGCAGCAGGGTAGCGGCGGCACCTCCTCGACACAGAGCGCCCGTCCGTCGGCCGGCCGCTCGCACGATCGTCCTTTCCATGAACCCATCCTCCGGATGATGAATCGAAGAATATAGACGCCCGAGCGATCACCGCCCAATCTTGACCGCGACGGCGCGATTTCCCCTATTGCGG
>JAGTUV010000414.1 GCA_018224305.1 Gemmatimonadota bacterium | reverse complement strand
CGCACGTGCCGCGGCATGACCCGCCGCCGCAGCACGGACATCCGCCCGCGCTGAAACGCCGCCGCCCATCGACCCGACGGCCGGCGCAGTCAACAGCGCATCCAGCAGCGCGTCCAGCTCCTGCAGCCGCTCACTCGCAGGCAGCTCACCCGGCAGCTCGAACGAAACGTCGTCCGGCGCACCGAGCAGCATCGCCAGTTGCCGCTTCACCAGCGATGCCTCGCCCCGTGCCTCGATCAACTGCGTTTCCACTTCACCCGCCTTCACGCGGGCAAGCAGAGCATCCGAGCGCGTCACGATTCCCTGTTCCACCATCGCGTCCGCCTGCCGCACGTGACTGCCTGCGGCCTCCAGCGCCGCCTCCAGCGTCTCCACCCGCTCAGCCGTCAGCACCGACCCGTAGTACGCCCGCACCACGTCCACCCGCGTGGCCAGCATCGTCCACGATGCCGCTGCTTCACGCGCATCCGTCGCGTGCGTCGCCGCGCGCCGACCCAGCCACGCGTCCACGTTCACCAGCGGCTGCTCCAGCACCACGCCGCCCGTGTAGTTCGGCGTCGCGTCCGGATGATTCAGTCGCGCCGGATCGAAGTCCGCCGCCGTGATCGCACGCTGACGCAGCGTCGTCCCGAACGCACCGATCGGATCCGTCGTGCGGGCGTACCCGCCCTCCAGCCGCACCGTCGGCAGGATGCCCCGGAACGCCCCCAGGCCTTCGCCCGCCTGCGCCGCTGCTTCCCCCGCGCCGATCCGGTTGGCGTACGCCCCTCCGTCCGCCCGCTGCAATGCCTCCGCGAGCGTCAGCGGCTCCTGCGCGCCGACCGATTCCCGCTCCGGCTGCTGGCCCGCCACCGGCGGCGCGTACAGCAGCGTCCATCCGGTTGCGCCAATCGTGATCGCCGAGGCGAACGCGGCGCGTGCCCCGAGACGGTGGGGCGACCTGGTACATCCCATGCCATGGCTCCTGAAAGGAAGGCTTAGTACAACTATATCATTAATCCCTCATATTAGGCAGCGCAAGGCCCCCTCCCGCATTCGTCTTCCCGCCACCCCATACGTCCTCCCACCACCGCATACGTCTCGGGTCCAACACGTGGCAGGAGGTGGCCCCGTGGACCGCGCCTGCCACGCTCTTCGTCAGCGGATCGTCGATCGATCCGAGCTGAGACTCTTCACGTACGCCGCCACGGCGTCGATCTCACCCTTGCTCAGCTTCGCACCGCCCATGGGTGGCATGGGTGCCGGGTGCCGTACCGGCTTCGGCACGCCAGTCCTGATGAGAGCGACGATAGCGGGGAGCGAGCCGTCGACGTTGATCCACTCGTTGTCGGTCAGATTCGGGGCGAGTGGCGTGCCGCGGGCGTCCTTGCCGTGGCATGCATGGCAGAGCCCCTTGCCCTGAAAGACCTTCTGCCCCGCGCTCTGTGCCTCCAGGCCGCCCGTCGCGGCGATGAGTGCGAAGAGTGTTACGGCTGCAGCTCGCATGACGACACCTCCCTGCTGTCAGAACGCCAGAACGGTCCCCAGTGTAAAGCGGGTCCGTTCGCGCTCGATGTCATACCCCGCTTCACCCATCAGGCGCACATTGCGCCAGAGCAGGTAGTGGAGTCCCGCGTTGGCGGTATGGTAGCGCTCCAGCGGCTGCTCCTCGCCGGCACTGACCGAGATGATGGGTGCATCCCCATCGATCCAGTTGTACAGCCCGGCGAACGTCCAGCGGCTGTCGCTGCCGAACGGACCCCAGATGACTTCGGCCATGGCGCTGTGCACGGTCGATTCCGACGTGACGGGCAGCAGCAGCGGATTCGTATCGCGGCGCCAGAGATACTGCGCATTGATCTCCAGCAGCCCGATGCCGATGGTTGCATCGGGCCCCAGGACGGTGATGCGGTCCGTCTGGCCGTCAGCGCGTTCGCGACCGAAGTAGCCGAAGCCACCGATGCGGACGGGTCCCAGCTGGTGCGAGTATCTCGCGCCGAACGACTTGGCGTTGTCGCTGTCGTACTGGCGATCCGTACCGGCTGCGTTCAGGCCCTGGCCGTTGACGACCATGAGTGCGACGTCGCCGCCGTCCCACGGAGAGTACGTGAGCAGGACGCCACGGTCGTAGGCGAGGTCCGCGCGCGCATCGCCGACGCGTACGCGATAGGGCTGATAGTCCTCGTACTGGAGGCGCAGTTCACGCTTGAAGAGCGGGTCGGATACCTGGAACTGGCCGACGATCGCGCTGATGCCGCTGCGGCCGATATCGGTGAACTGGACGTAGGCATCCTCGAGCCCGCCGACCTCACCGCGCTCGGAGAGCAGGAAGTACATGTAGTAGCTGATCCCCTCGGCGAGCACGCCGCCCGACAACAACTTCGCGGTATACGGCATCTTCAGGTCGATGTCGGTGGCGTCATTGCGCACGGGTACGGCCGCGGTGGCGAACAGGTCCATGCGCACCGCCAGTTCGATGCGCTGCATCAGCCGCAGCAGCGGGTCACCCGTGTCGATGGTATCGCGTGCGAGTTCACGTACCGCCATCTCGAACCCGTTGCCGGCGAATTCCTCGCCGAAAGCCGTCAGGCGCGGGACTGTGGAGTGACAGAGACTGCAGGTCACGCGGTATTTGCGCGCGAAGGCGGGAATGGCGTCGGCGTCGCGCGGAACCATGCCGGTCAGAATGACGGCCAGCAGACTCGCGACCACGAAGCGTGACGAAGTCATGAGCGTTTCCCCGGTTGCGATGGACTCGGTACCCTGTCAACGTGCATGGATCGGCGGGGGCGGGCCAGTCGCGAATCTGGACGGGCGCTGTAGGGATTCTCCGGTACCCGGACGCTGCCTCCGGCACTTCTCAGGCAAGCCGTCCGATCATCCCACGCACGGCCGTCAGGTACTCGTCGGTGTCGAAGTGCTGCGGGTCGACCATTGCCTGAACAGCGCACCCATGGATCCAGCTCACTGCCACGGCTGCAAGTCCGTCCGCCGTGACGCCCGCGAAGGCGACCGGCTCCGACACCAGCAGCTCTTCCATGATCGCCCGGAACGCCGAGCGGTAGCGCTCCAGTTCTGCGCCGATCAGCGCGCCGATCGCTTCCTCACGCGCGCCCATCGCCCAGAACTCCAGGAACAGGCGCGTCTGCTCCGGCTGGTGCGACAGCCGCGCCATCTCCTGTTGCAGCAACGCGTGCAGACGATCGCGTGCATGCGGGAAGCGTGCGATGTCGTCGGATATGTGCAGTACCGTCGTAGCGCCGATCACCGAGTCGAGGAGTGCTCGAACGAGCGCGTCCTTGCGACCGAAGTGGAAGAGCACCAGCGCATGGCTGATCCCCGCCGCCGCCGCGACGGCTCGCACCGTGAGCCCGCCAATGCCGTCGCGACCGGCGACGTCGAACGCGGCCTGCAGGATCTGCTCGCGACGTACTTCCTCCGGCTTCCTGTTCCTGCCCATTTCTGCTCTCGAAGCTCAGGTATCGCGCCCGGTTGACCAAATGGTCAATATAGGTTACATTAAATTAACCGATTGGTCAATAGGCCTCGTCGCATCCCCCCTGACCGAAGGCACACCATGGCGACCATGCAACCGCCTGCAACGGCCGACCCGTTGGAAGAGGTCGCGCTGACCGTGGTCGGAATCGGTGCGTCTGCGGGCGGGCTCAAGGCACTCCAGCAGTTCGTGGAGGCGGTACCGGTGGACAGCGGAATGGCCTATGTGGTGATCATGCACCTGGACCCGGAGCGTGAGAGCCGCATGGCCGAGCTGCTGCAGGACCGGGCGGCCATCGCGGTGACCCAGGTCACCGAGCCGGTGGCCGTGGAGGCCAATCACATCTACATGATCCCGCCCGGTCAGGACCTGACGATGCGTGGGGGTGGCCTCGAACTGCGGGAGCGGGGCGAGCGTGCGGATCACGCGCCCGTGGACCTCTTCTTCCGCACGCTTGCGGAGGCTTGCGGAGCCGGCGCGGTAGGCGTCATCCTTTCGGGCACCGGCGCGGACGGCACGGCCGGTATCCGGTACATCCGCGAAGCGGGCGGCATCACGGTCGTGCAGTCGCCTGATGAGTCGACGTACGACGGCATGCCCGCGAGCGCGATCTCGACGGGCTTCGTCGACATGGTGCTCCCCTCCGCCCGGATCCCGGGTGAGCTGGTCCGGCTGCGCCAGCGGCCGGAGGTGGCGGGGAACAACGGGGCGTCGTCGACCGCAACGGAGTCGGAACTGGCCGACGTGTTTGCCGCACTACGGAGTCGGACGGGGCACGATTTCAGCATGTACAGGCGATCGACGGTACTGCGCCGGCTGGACCGGCGTCTGCGGTTCAATGACGTGACCACGCTGATGCAGTACCAGCCGCTGCTGGAGACGAGCGCGGCGGAGTCGCAGGCTCTGTTGCGTGACCTGCTCATCTCCGTGAGCAGCTTTTTCCGGGATCCCGATGCTTTCGACGCGCTGTCCGGGCTCCTGCCGTCGCTGTTCGACGGGAAGGGCGCGGGAGACACGGTGCGCGTGTGGGTGGTCGGGTGCGCGACCGGCGAGGAAGTGTATTCCATCGCGATGGTGCTGGCGGAGCATGCCTCCACGCTCGCGGATCCGCCGCGGCTGCAACTCTTTGCCACGGACATCGATGAGCATGGCTATGCCTGGGCCCGCGCCGGCAATTACTCGACAGCAGCCGTGGCGGGCATCGATCCCGCGCTGCTGGAGAAGTACTTCACGCGCGAGGCGCACGGCTACCGGATCAGGAAGTCGCTGCGCGAGCTCGTGCTGTTTGCCTGCCACAACGTGCTTCACGACCCGCCATTTTCCCGTATGGACCTGGTCAGCTGCAGGAACTTCTTCATCTACCTTCAGCCCGAGGCCCAGGAGCGTGTGCTCGACACGTTCCATTTCGCGACGAACGAAAAAGGCCTGCTGTTCCTGGGGGCGTCCGAGTCGCCGGGGGACGGCGGACTCTTCGCGGCGATCCCTGGCTGCAGGCAGCGGCTGTATCGCCGCCAGGCCACGCCCCGTCGCGTGAATCCGCGGCTGTCAGCGGCGGACCCTCAGCCCAATGCGGCGGTGTCCCCATTCACCAACACCGATGGCCCGCGAACGCGATTCTCGTATGGCTCGCAGCACGTGCGCATGCTGGAGCAGTACGCGCCCGCCAGCGTCATAGTCAATGAACGGCTCGATGCGGTTCACCTGTCGGCGGGCGCCGGTCAATTCCTGCGTCCGAGTGGAGGCGAGCCGGACCACAACGTGCTGCTGATGGCATCCGGCGAGATGCGCAAAGTGCTTCGCACCGCGCTGCATCACGCCTTCGAGAGCCGATCTGTCGTGGTGCGGCAGGTGCGGACGGAAGTGGACGGCGAGCGTCGGGACGTGCGCGTCCATGTCAGGCCGACGACGGACGACGGCAGCGCCGGCCGCTTCGCATTGGTCATCTTCGAGACCGTGAAGGCCGGCGCCGGGCCTGTATCCGCGACGCACAGCGGCTCAGGGCCTACGCCCGCCGAGGCGGACATGGAGAGCGAGCTGCGCCGCACGCGCGAACTGCTGGAGTCGACCAGCGAAGCGCACGACCGTACGGTAGCCGAGCTGCAGACGGTGAACGAGGAGCTCCAGTCGATCAACGAGGAGCAGAAAGCAGCGGGCGAAGAGCTGGATATCGGGCGCGAGGAGATCCAGTCGATCAATGAGGAGTTGACGACGATCAACCAGGAGCATCAGAGCACGATCGAGGAACTGAAGCGCACGAACGAGGACCTTCAGAATCTCATAGAGTCCACGGAGATCGGCACGCTCTTTCTCGACCGCTCGATGCGCATCCGGCGCTACACCCCCGCAATGAGCTCGCTGTTCAACTTCGTCGCGACGGACCAGGGTCGCCCTCTCTCTCACATCACCCACCGGCTCGCGTGCACGGGGCTGCAGGACGACGTGGCGACGGTGCTCTCAACGCTCGAACGCATCGAGCGGGAAGTGGAGAGTGACACGGGCGAGCACTACATCATGCGCATCAACCCCTACCGCTCCTCTCAAGGCACGAACGAAGGCGCAGTGCTCACGTTCTTCGACAACACCGAGCAGCACCGCGCACGTGAGGAGCTGCGTAGCGCGAAGCAGGCCGCGGAAACGGCGAACCAGGCCAAGGTCACGTTCCTGTCGACGCTCTCGCACGAGTTCCGCACGCCGCTGAACGGCATCCTGGGCTATGCCGATCTGCTCCAGATGGAGAACGACCTCTCTCCGTCGCAGGAGCAGAAGGTGGCGCGAATCAGGGCGGGCGGCTGGCATCTGGCCGCGATGATCGAGGAGATCCTGAGCTTCGCCAAGCTGGACGGCGGTCACGAAGTGGTGGAGCCAGCGCGAGTGGATGCGCGCGCGATCGCGGCTGAGGCCAGGTCGATCATCCAGCCTGTCGCGGATGCCAAGGGCCTCGCCTTCGTCATGGACATGCCGGAGACGGGTGCCGGAATCGTCACCGACGCCGGCAAGGCGCGGCAGATCCTCATCAACCTGTGCGGCAATGCGGTGAAGTACACGGAGACCGGTGAAGTGCGCCTGCGCGTACGGTCGGAAGCGGGCGGCGTGAACTTCGAGGTCAGCGACACCGGCGTCGGCATCGCCGCCGAGCACCTCACGCGCATCTTCGAGCGCTTCTGGCAGGTAAATGACGCTACGACGCGCGCGTCTGGCGGCATGGGTATAGGCCTGGCCGCCGCTCGCGAGTATGCGCAACTGCTCGGCGGCGATGTACAGGTGGTGAGCACGATCGGCGCCGGCACGACCTTCAGGCTGTGGCTGCCCGCAGCGTACGAGCGTGCTGATTGAGTACAGACGTAGTGGCTGAGTCCCACGGGACCGAATCCACCCCTGCTGAAGCACGCGTCGTGCACTCTGCCGGGCAGTCCGCGATCGTACTGGCGCTGGCCGGCGAATGGCAGCTGGAGACCGCGGCCCCGCGATTCGCGGACGTGCTGGATCCGTCGGTGAAGGCAGACGCGATCGGGTTCGACACCGACAACCTCGGCGCGTGGGACAGCAGCCTGCTGATCTTCCTGCTTCAGGCACGGGACCACTGCGATACCGCCGGCATCACCTTCGACACGAGCGGGCTGCCGGACCGGCTCACGCGTCTGCTCGAGCTTGCGCGCGCGGTACCGGACCGGGTCGCTGAACCCGACGCGCCGCAGCTCTCGCGTGTGGAACGCATCGGCACTGCCGGCCTGGTGGCATGGGACGCCGCGATGGAGTCCGTCGCGTTCACGGGCGCGGTAACGGACAGTGTGATCCGCCTGCTGCTGCGCCGCACCCGCATGAGGTGGCGCGAGTTCTGGGTGGTCGTACAGTCGAACAGCTCCGGTGCGCTCGGCATCGTCACACTCATTGCGCTGCTCGTCGGTGTGATCATCGCATTTCTCGGTGTCGTCGTGCTGAAGCGGTTCGGCGCGGGATACTACGTGTCATATCTGGTGGGCTACGGCATGCTGCGCGAGATGGGCGCACTCATGACCGGTATCATCATGGCCGGGCGCACGGGTGCCGCGTTCGCCGCGGAACTCGGCAGCATGAAGATCACGGAGGAGATCGACGCGTATACCACGCTCGGTGTCTCACCCATCGACCATCTCGTGCTGCCGCGCATGCTCGGCCTCTTCGTGATGATGCCGCTGCTCGTGATCTATGCCGATTTCGTCGGCATGGCGGGCGGCATGATGGTGGCCGTAACGCTGCTGGACCTGACGCCGACCCAGTTCATTAGCGGACTCCTGTCGGCGGTGACGCTCTCGGACGCATTGCTCGGCGTCTACAAGGGAGTCATCTTCGGCGTCATCATCGGCCTTTCCGGCTGCATGAAGGGAATGCAGACGGGCACCGACGCCGGCGCAGTGGGTCGCTCGGCGACGAACGCCGTCGTGATGGGCATCACGCTCATCATCCTGGCGAACGCCATAATTGACTGGCTCGCTGCACTGCTTCAGATATGACGGACGCAATGCCGCATGCATCCGACCGCACAGCCGGCCATGTCGCTGCGATCGACGTACGCAACCGCACGTCCGGTGACGCCCCTGCCATCGAGGTCCGTGACCTCACGATGCGCTACGGCTCACTGCTCATTATGGAGCAGCTGAACTTCTCCGTCGCGCGAGGTGAGGTCTTCGTGATCATGGGCGGCAGCGGCAGTGGCAAGAGCACGCTGCTCAAGCACCTGATCGGTCTCAAGAAGCCCGCTGAGGGACAGATCATCTTCGATGGAGTCGATTTCGGCAACGCCGATGATGCTGGCCGGAAGGACATACTGCGCCGGATGGGTGTGCTGTACCAGAACGGCGCGCTGTGGAGCGGGCTGACGCTGGCCGAGAACGTGGCGCTGCCGCTCGCGGAATTCACCAGTCTCGACGCGGACGCCATCGATGAGGTCGTCGCCCTGAAGCTTGCGCTGGTCGGCCTGCGCGGCTTCGAGGAGTTCTACCCGTCCGCGATCAGCGGCGGCATGCGCAAGCGTGCCGCGCTCGCACGCGCCATCGCCCTCGATCCGGACGTGCTGTTCTTCGACGAGCCGTCGTCCGGACTGGATCCCATCAGCGCAAGCCGTCTGGATGATCTGATCCTGGAGCTGAAGGCGAGCTTCGGCACCACGATCGTCGTCGTCACGCACGATCTCGACAGCATCTTCAGGATCGCGGACCGCGCGCTGTTCCTGGACATAACGAAGAAGACAATGACTGCGCTCGGCAGTCCCGAGGAACTGCGTGACAATCCGCCGAGCGACCAGGTCCACCGGTTCCTGACCCGCAGCAGTGAAGGCCAGCCATGAGCATACGCGCGAATCCCAAAGCCATCGGGCTGTTCCTGATCGGCGGCCTCATCCTGGCCGTCGCGGGAACGGCCGTGCTTGCATCGGCCACGTGGTTTCAGAACAGATCCACGTTCATCAGCTTCTT
>JAGTUV010000413.1 GCA_018224305.1 Gemmatimonadota bacterium | reverse complement strand
GGCGCACGCCGCTGAGCGGGGCCGCGTGAGGTCGTACGTTCAACTCGTCCCAGGCCCATACTAAAAACAATCAGGCCACTCCGTCGCAAACGGGGTGGCCTGATCTGCATCCAGCCGGTGCGTTCTGCGCATTCCAGCAAGGGCGAACACATCGTGACGTAACACCCTGCGTGACGATGACTGGAGCTTTTCAGGCCACCTCGCACTCCCGGTATGAGCGACGTGTATTCTGCCGTGGACGCTCCGCCGGTAGGCGTGAACCTGCTGGCTGTGAACCTCCACGATGTCGAGTTCAAGCGGCTCAAGGACCCTGATGGACCGTTAGACGCTGGGGGTCAGCTGCAGCTGGCAATCAAAGTTGCACGGCCGAACGAGACGGACCTGGTGGTGCACATCCTGTTTCGGACTGAACACCCGCAACTGTTCAAGGCCTCCGCCCTCTACGGGCTCCGCTTCCGGCTGGAGGATGACGCTGATGTCGGAGACAGGGAGGAGTACTGGCGCTTGGTGGCGGCGCAGCTGGCACCCGTGATTGCGTATCCGTACGCGAGAGAAACCCTAAACAGCTTGGCTGCGAAGGCTGGCATTTCTGGTCTGATACTCCCTGTGCTCAACGTGGGCGCCATAGTTCCTCCCTCTGACATCTCGCTCGCACCTATTGCGGAGCAGACCGGCGAATGAATGGCGTTGGCAGGGTGAGTCCGAAGTGAGTCTCGGGCGCTGGCGAAAGTCGGCGGAATGACCGACTATACCGGCGAGCGCAGAGTGAAAAAGCCAGTGAATGTGCGAAGAGTTCCGGATCGGGCGAGTTCGGCGAGGTCCTGATAAGCGTGAGGTCGGACGTTCAACTCGTCCCAGGCCCATCGATGAAACCGGAAGCCTCGCAGTGACCTCAGGTCGCTCGCGAGGCTTCCGTGCAGCTGGCGAGGACCGTAACAGTGCGACGCGCCGCGCAGACATCTCACCCAATGTGGATAATTGCGTCAACTCTCTCGCAGGAAACATTTTACCGCCCGTACAGTATATGGGCTCAAGAGTTGCTGTTGACGAATCCGTTGACAGATCTGATGACAATAGATACGGTTCAGCACGTCCCAGGAGGCCCTGAACGTTCGGAGGAATCATGGCAGCGTCGGCTCAAGCACGCATCACGGACGACAGCCGGGAACGTCTCGTCAGGCTGACCGAAAAGACGGGGAAAACGCAGCAGGAAGTGATCGATACTGCTCTGAAAGCATATGAAAGGGAACTGTTCCTCGATGGCGTCAACGCCAGCTTCGCAGCGCTAAAGGCAGACCCCCAAGCCTGGAAGCAGTATCAGGAGGACCAGGCAGAATGGGAGACCGCCACAAACGCTGACGGTCTGGATTGAATCCGGATCCCCACCGCGGCGAGGTCTGGTACGCTAATCTGGACCCCACTCGAGGGCGAGAACAGGCTGGCGAGCGGCCTGTTCTCATCCTCTCGGTGGACACCTTCAACCACGGTCCAGCCGATCTCGTCGTCGCAATACCTATCACCACGACTGCCCGCGGCATCCTGTCCCATACCCGCATGGACCCGCCGAACGGCGGATTGAAGCGTACAAGCTTCGTCATGTGCGAAGCGGTCCGCTGCATATCGAAAGAGAGGCTTCGGCGCCTGTGCGGCACTGTAGATTCCAGGATCATGCTGGAAGTAGAGTACGCTGTCAGGACTATTTTGGGCCTGTAACCCCCGCCCGAGCCCGGCACTGCCCGTCCCACCCGACACTCATTCCAATAATTGAGCAAAGATCCCATCGCCTTCATTCAATGACGCGCAGGCATTCACTGACGTGCTGCCTGCTGCCACGCCAGTTTGTATCTACCGGTCCATGCCAACAATGACACCACCCGATTCTGCTGCGGCGCTGCTGCCCACCCCTGTAGTGCGCATGCCCGGAGCGCTCCGGGGCGCGTGGCAATCGGACGAGATCTCCCAGGTCCCCCTGCACCCCGCTAGATTTCCCCGGAGGCTTGAACCGAACGGATCCGGGAGACGATTATGCGGGTGGCGGCTGCGACGATAGTTCTGCTCGTACTTTCGAATGCGTTCATGACCGTGGCATGGTACGCCCACCTTCGGGAGCTCAACACGAAGCCCTGGCTGGTGGCCGCCCTGGTGAGCTGGGGGATCGCGCTGTTCGAATATCTGCTTCAGGTGCCCGCGAACAGGATCGGATATACGCTCTTCACGATCCCGCAGCTGAAGATACTGCAGGAGGTCATCACGCTGAGCGTGTTCGTTCCTTTCGCTGTATTCTATCTGAAGGAACCCATCAAGCTGGACTATCTGTGGGCAGGCCTGTGTCTGTGCGGCGCCGCATACTTCATGTTCAGAAGCATGGCGCCCGCGTCATGAACGGATCGTCGAAAGCAGATCGTCGAGGAGTGATGCACGAGCACACTACAGCGTCCGTGTCGACCTCCGCCGCGCGGAGCCGCGTTTGACCCCATCGGACCTCTTCGTCATCGAGGACTACCGCCAGGTTTACGAGGCCGTAGCCCTCCCGGTCCTGATCATCGATCACGCGTCATGGCGTATTCTGGCCGTCAACGAGGCCGCCCTGAACCAGTACGGCTACGAGCGGGATGAGTTCGTCGGTCTTCCGGTGCTGGAGGTCCGTCCCCCCGAGGGCCGGGATGAGGCCCGGCAGGTCATGTCCGAGTTACCGCACGGCTTCTGGAAGACCACCGCGGTCCGCCACTGCCGCAAGGACGGGTCGCTGTTCACCGCCGACGTATGGTCGCGGGATACCGTCGTGGACGGGCGACCGGTACGGATCGCCACGATCCACGAGGTGACGGAGCGTGTCCAGATCCAGCGGGAGCTCCAGCAGGCCCAGAAGATGGAGGTCGTGGGCCGGCTCGCGGGCGGCGTCGCCCACGACTTCAACAACGCCCTCACCGCGATCATCGCCGGCTCGCACCTCCTCCTGGAGCAGTTCCGGGACGATCCGGAAGCCAGGACCGATCTCGAGGCGATCCTGGAGTCCGCGGACCGGGCGGCGCTTCTCACCCGGCACCTGCTGGCGTTCAGCAGGCAACAGGTCATGCGCGTCGAGACGCACCCCCTGGCCGAGGTGGTGGAGCGCAGCGTGGGCCTGCTCGAGCGCGTGCTCGAGGACCACATCGAACTGCGGACCCGGATCGATCCGGGGACCTGGCCGGTGCGGGTCGACGCGGTCCAGCTCGAGCAGGTGATCATCAACATGGCAGTGAACGCTCAGGACGCCATGCCCGGGGGAGGCACCCTCGTCCTGGCCACGGAGAACATCCATGTGTCTCGGCAGGATGCATCGAGGGAGCCGGCGGTGCCCGCCGGGGACTACGCCGTTCTGACCGTCAGCGACACCGGCACCGGGATGGACGAGATCACCCGCGCCCGGGTATTCGAGCCCTTCTTCACGACGAAGCCGCCTCCCGAGGGGACCGGTCTCGGCCTCTCCATGGCGTACGGCATCGTCCGCCAGAGCGGCGGCTACATCACGGTCGATTCGGCTCCGGGAGCCGGGACGACCTTCCGGATCTTTCTGCCCAGGGCCGGCGGGACTTCGGCCGAGGCCACGTCCATCGCCGAGGCTGCGCCGCCGGAAGACCGCACGGTTCTGGTGGTGGATGGCGACGACGGGGTGCGGCGTTCCACCTGTCGCGTCCTGGAGCGCCTGGGGTACACAGTGATTTCCACCGCTTCCGCCGAGGGGGCCCTGACCATGATGCATGGTTCGAGAAAGGTCCCGGACCTGCTGGTGACCGCGCTGAGCCTGCCGGCTATGGGCGGCGGGGATCTGGCGGACCGCCTCGAGGCGTCGATCCCCGGTCTTCGCGTGCTCTTCCTGTCCGGTTACGAACTGGAGGGGGACGATGACATCAGGGACGTCGCGGCAGGTCGACGGCTCCTGCAAAAGCCTTTCTCGGTGGAGTCGCTGATCGAGGCAGTGCGTCAGGTGTTCGCTTCGCCGGTGGTAGACGACGATAGGGAGCAATCATGAGAGCGGGAACGACGCAGGTTTGCTGAATCAGCAGGATCACAGCCGCAGACGCCTGGCTGTCCGCCTGCATCGCGGAGCGGAGCGGGCGGTAGCGGACGGGCATCCCTGGGTGTTCGCGGAAGGGATCAGGCAGCAGCGTCACGAGGGGGCAGCGGGCGATCTGGCGGTCATGTTCGACCGCAACAACCGGTTCCTTGCGATCGGCCTGTACGATCCCCATTCACCCATTCGCATTCGCGTACTCCATCTGGGCGAGCCCGAGACCATCGACGGTGAGTGGTTCGCGGGACGCATCGGAGCGGCATACCAGCGGCGGCAGCACCTGCTCGATCAGGAAACGACCGCGTTCCGCGTGGTCCATGGCGAGAATGACGGACTCCCCGGCCTCGTCGTGGACAGGTACGCACAGAACATGGTCGTCAAGCTCTATACGACTGCGTGGCTGCCGCACCTCCAATCCGTCGTGGATGCCCTTGCGTCCATCGGTGGTACCACGCGCGTTGTGCTCCGCCTCAGTCGCGCCGTGGAGCGTATCCTCGCCGGATCGCCCGACTTCAGAGAGGGGCAGGTACTGTTCGGTGAGCCGCTCACGGATCCGGTCCTGTTTCAGGAGAACGGCCTCACATTCGAGGCGGATCTGCTGCGGGGCCAGAAGACCGGCTTCTTCCTCGATCAGCGGGAGAACCGGGCGCGAGTGGAGCGGCTTTCGGCCGGCAGGGCAGTGCTCAACGTGTTTGCGTACACGGGCGGCTTCTCCGTCTATGCGGCGCGAGGCGGCGCGCGGTCTGTAACCAGCCTCGATGTCAGCGTTCCCGCTCTCGCAGCGGCGGAGCGGAACTTCGAGCACAATCGGACGAACGACGCGGTCGCCGCTGCGGAGCACCGCACGGTTGCCGGTGACGCGTTCGAGGTGCTGCGTGCGATGGCCATGCGGCGGGAGCAGTTCGGGATGGTGATCCTCGACCCGCCGGCCTTTGCCAAGGCTCAGGCAGAGGTCGAGCGTGCGCTGGCGACGTACGCGCGCATCATCCGTCTCGGACTCAGTGTGCTGTCCAGTCCGGGCGTGCTCGTGGCCGCCTCGTGCTCGAGTCGAATCACGGCAGATGCGTTCCGGCGCGTCGTCGAAGATACCGTACGCACGTCCGGGCGCTCACTGCGAGTTAGAGAGCAGACAGGTCATCCTCATGATCACCCGATCGGATTCCCTGAAGGCGCCTACCTGAAATGCATATACGCTGATGTCGGAGCGGTGTAATGCCGGTAACAGTGTGCAACGCTGCTCAGTGGCACGCTCCTGCTCATGCTCGCTGTGTCCATGGTGGCGGGGTGGCCGTGAGCCCGCGGAATGAGTCGTGCTTCGCACGGTTGCCATGTCCGAATTGCCGGGATCGACGCAGAGGAATCGAATGGGAGAGGGATGGGAATGAGTGCACACGATGAAGCGGCCGCGGATGGGCAGGAACGCACACTGCGGATCGCGGCTGTGGGGGATTTCCATTGCGGCGGAGCGCACGAGCATCCGGGCCTGGCAACCCTGTTCGCACGGGTCTCACAGGAGGCCGACGTTCTGCTGCTGCTCGGTGACATGACTACACACGGCGAGCCTGACCAGGTGAGCCGTTTCCTTCAATTTGTCGAGGGCGTCGAGATCCCGATGCTGGCGGTGCTGGGCAACCATGACCTCGAGACCAATCAGGGCGACCGCGTATGCGAGGCCCTCGGCGAGGCCGGCATACGCGTGCTGGATGGTGAAGCGGTCGAGATCCAGGGCGTCGGGTTCGCAGGTGTCAAAGGATTCGGCGGTGGGTTCGGCCGCTACGCCCTCGGCACGTTCGGCGAACGCGAGACGAAGGCGTTCGTCGATGCAGCGCTGAGCGAGGTGCTGAAACTCGAGAAGGCTCTATCGGAGCTGCGCACGGACACGAAGGTCGTACTGATGCACTATTCCCCCGTGGAGGACACGATGGGGGACGAGCCGCCGCAGATATGGCCATTCCTGGGATCGTCACGACTGGCCGCTCCGCTCGACACGTTCGGCGTCGCAGCGGCCTTCCATGGTCACGCACACATCGGTGCGCCGGAAGGTCGAACGCCGGGCGGTGTGCCGGTCTTCAATGTCGCGCTGCCCGTGCTTCAGAAGCACGGCATGGACTGGCGTCTGTGGACCACGCCGGCCGCAGATCGGAGATCGACCGGCGCCGAACAGCGGCACGGATGATGACCCCGCATTGCCCCGATACTCTCTGCACATTCCAACCGCTCTCACTGGCGCGCCGGCGCTTCTCCGGCTATCGTGCCTGCATCTCACCACAGCACAGCGGAATCATCTCAACAACCCCACGGTCATGAGAGCACATGTAGCAGTTCTGGTCAGCGCGCTCGCGCTCGGCGGGTGCGCATCGGGTAGAGCGCAGACCGCCCCGGCGCCGACCCCCGCAGGTGGCGCTGCACAGGCGCAGGACACCGCAGGCGGTCGGGGCGCCACCGGCACCCCCCGCGTTCGACCCTACGGCAGCGTGGTCACGAGCCAGGCGCAGACGGTGCGCGGCTTGTTCACCGTGCACCGCATCAACGACAAGCTCCTGTTCGAGATCCCGCAGGCGGAGCTGGGCAAGGATCAGCTCGCGGTCGGACGGTACGCACGCGCGGCCGCGCCCACCGGCGGACCGGGCGGCGGCTTCGGCGCTTACGGTGGTGACCGCTTCGTCACGCGGACGCTGCGCTGGGAGCGGAGCGGCAACCGCATCATTCTGCGCACGCCGTCCTACAGCATCATCGCCGATCCCGACTCGGCGATCTCCAGGGGGGTCGAGAGCACGAACTATCCGCCGATCATCGCGGTGTTCAACATCGAGTCGTTCGGGCCGGACAGTGCCGCGGTGATCGACGTGACGCGTCTGTTCACCACGGCCATCCCCGAGCTGCAGGCGATCCAGGGCAACGTGGACGCGAGCCGTTCATTCATCGAGCGTGCACTGGCGTTCCCGGACAACATCGGCATCGAGGCGACGCAGACCGGCCAGCAGCCGGCGCCTCCGGGCGGTGGTGGCGGTGGTGGCGGCGGTGGTGCACGCCCGGCCACGAGCGTGCTCGCACACTGGAGCATCGTGCGTCTGCCCGAGGATCCGATGATGCCGCGGCTATTCGACGAGCGCGTCGGCTACTTCTCCAACACGCGTCGCGACTTCAGCTCACCGGAGCACCGCGCTGCGGAGCGTCGCTACATCGTTCGCTACCGCCTCGAGTGCAGCGATCGCCGCGAAGGCGACCTCTGCTATCCCGTCAAGCCGATCGTCTACTACGTCGATCCGGCCACGCCGGACTGGATGAAGCCGTACGTGCATGCCGGCATCGTCGAGTGGCAGCCGGCATTCGAAGCGGCCGGCTTCAAGGACGGCATTGTCGCGGGCGAAGTGCCGGCGAATGATCCGGACTGGTCACCCGAGGACGTGCGTCATACCGTGATCCGCTGGCTGCCGTCGCCTACGGAGAACGCACAGGGCCCGAACGTGCACGACCCGCGCACGGGCGAGATCCTGAACGGCTCCGTGCGCATGTTCCACAACATCATGAACCTTCAGCGGTCGTGGTATTTCACGCAGGTCGCGCCGCTGGATCCGCGCGCGCAGCGGCTGCCGTTTCCGGACTCGCTGATGGGGCGTCTGGTTCAGTTCGTGGTCGCACACGAGATCGGCCACACCATCGGCCTGCAGCACGACCAGATCGCCAGCTCGACCTATCCGGCCGACAGCGTGCGGAGCCGCACATGGGTAGCGCGCATGGGCCACAGCCCGAGCATCATGGACTACTCGCGCTTCAACTATGTTGCGCAGCCGGAGGACAACATTCCGGTGGAATATCTCATCCCGCGCGTCGGGCCGTACGACGAATATGCGATCATGTGGGGCTACAAGCCGATCCCCGGTGCGCGCACGCCCGATGAGGAGAGGCCTGTCCTGGAGCAGTGGTCGCGGATGCAGGATACCATTCCGTGGTATCGGTTTTCCGCAGGCAACGCGTTCGGCGCTACCGGCACCCAGAGTGAAGCCGTGGGCGATGCCGATCCCGTGAAATCCACTGAACTCGGATTCCGCAATATCCGGCGCGTGATGGACCTGGTGCAGAGCGCGGCGACGCAGCCGATGGCGGACAACAGCGACCTCCAGGAGCTCTACAATCGCACCGTCTCGCAGTGGGCGACGGAGGCTACGCACGTGGCGACACTCGTCGGCGGCGGACGCGTACAGTACAAGACGGGCGGCCAGACCGGACCGGTCTACACGCCCGTGCCGCGCGCGGAGCAGGCGTCGGCCGTGCGGTTCCTGAACGAGCACGTGTTCAGCACACCCGGCTACCTCATCCGGCCGGAGATCGGCGGGCGGATCGAGGCGGGCGGCATGGTGACGCGCATCAACAATGCGCAGGTGCGCTCGCTCGCCACCGTGCTCAATGACGGCCGGATGGAACGGCTGCTGGAGTGGGAAGGCACGGAGCCGAGCCGCAGCAACGTATATACCCTGGTAGCGATGCTGGGTGATGTGCGCGGCGGCGTATGGCAGGAGGTCAGTGCATCACGCCCCGTGATCGATGTGTTCCGTCGCGGCCTTCAGAATCAGTACCTCAGCCTGATCGACCGCAAGCTGAACCCGCCGCCGCCGACGAACCCCAACGCGCCGCCGGCGGGGCCGTCGGATGACGTACGATCACACCTGCGCGGGGAGCTGGTGTCGCTGCGGGAGGATGTCCGCCGCGCTGCAACGCGGGCGACGGATCGACCGACGCAGCTGCATCTGCAGAGCGCGGTCTACCGGATCGGCCGGATCCTGGAGCCTGGCAGCCAGGACTAGAAACGTCGCCGAGGGCAGTGCTCAGGGCACGTAAGCTACAATTCTGAGCGGTCCTCCGCTCCCGCCCTCGATCTTCATCGGGAGCGCCACGACGTAGCTTCCCACGGGTGGCAGCTGGCCCACGATGCTCCGGTTCGTCACGAGCCATTCCGCCGCTTCCGGGTCCAGGCCGGGGAAATGGAGTTCGGCGACGGCTTCCGGCCCCGTGAGATCGGTCCCGAGATAGGCAGAGTGGCGTCCCGAATCGACTGAAATTCGCGAGGGTCCTTTCATGCATCGCAGCGCGCTCGTGCTCGCCTCACTTCTCCTGCCGGCGTCGCCCGCCCTCGCCCAGTCCGGCGGTGACGACAGAATCGCCGCGACCACTGCGCGCGTTGGCATGGCCGCTGTTACGACGACCCCGCCCGTCATCGACGGACAGCTCGATGACGCGGCCTGGCAGGACGCCGAGGCGCTCACGGGATTCGTGCAGCGGATCCCCTTCGACGGCCAGCCGGCCTCCGAACGCACCGAAGTCCGCGTGCTCGCGGGCGAGTCCGCCATCTACGTGGGAGTCTGGCTCTTCGACTCGGAGCCTGGCCGCATCGTCGACGGTGAGAGCATACGCGACGCCAGCCTCAACGAGAGCGACGCGGTTCTGCTCATTTTCGACACGTTCGCCGACCGCAGGAACGGCTTCGTCTTTGGCACCAACCCGTCCGGCATCGAGTACGACGGGCAGGTCGTGAATGAAGGGGAAGGGGGCGGCGGCGGCGGGCGTCAGCAAGGGGGCGCGGGCGGAGGCTTCAACCAGAACTGGGACGGCAGCTGGGACGTTGCGACGTCGCGCGACGAGCGCGGCTGGTACGCCGAGTTCCGCATACCTTTCTCGACCCTTCGCTACGGAACGGGCGAGGCGCAGGAGTGGGGGTTCAACGTCGCGCGTCGCATCCGGCGCCACAACGAGGAGTCGCTGTGGAGCCCGGTGCCGCGCCAGTTCTCCCTCTACCGCGTAAGCTCGGCCGGCTCGTTGCGGGGGCTCACGCCGCCCACGCGGCGCAGCGCGACGCTGACGCCTTACGTGCTGGGATCGACTCAGCGGGACTGGGTGGCGGGCGATCCGGATTACCGCAACAACGGTGAGCTCGGCGCGGACGCGAAGGTGCAGGTCACGAAGGGACTCACGCTGGACCTCACGTACAACACGGACTTCGCGCAGGTGGAGGTGGACGAGGCGCAGGTCAACCTCACGCGCTTCTCGCTGCGCTTCCCCGAGAAGCGCCCATTCTTTCTCGAGAACTCGGGCCTGTTCACGGCCGGCGTCGGGCAGGCCGAGCTGTTCTTCAGTCGCCGGATCGGAATCGTTTCGGGGCTCCAGGTGCCCGTTCAGGGCGGCGCACGCCTCTCCGGTCGGGCGGCGGGCCTCAACGTCGGGCTGCTGCACATTCGCACCGACGCAGCGGGCGGCCTCGTGCCGGCGCAGTCGTACTCGGTGGCGCGCGTGGCGCGCGAGCTACCCAACCGGAGCCGGCTGGGGGCGATCTTCGTGAGCAAGGACGCGTCGGGTCCCCTCGCGACGGACAACCGCACCTACGGCGTGGACGGACAGCTCGGCATCGGCGAAGCCATCACGTTGTCGTCCTTCGGCGGGTGGACGGACACGCCCGGCCTGAGCGGGCGGAACCATGTGTTCAGTGCCAGCGGCAACTTCGCGGGGCGCGACCTCCGTCTCATCGCCAACTACCGCGAAGTGGGCGATGCCTTCAACCCCGAGGTGGGCTTCGCGCCGCGAGTGGACTACCGGTATTACCAGGGAATGTGGATGTACTACATCCGCCCGCCGCGGATCTTCCGCGAGCTGCGGCCACACATGTCATGGGAGACCTACCGCAACCTGGGCACGGGCTTCGAGGAGTCCTCGCGCCTGCATGTAGACTCGCACTTCGAATTCCCCGGCGGCAGCTTCATCAGCCCTGCGTTCGACTACGTCACGGAGGGTTTGGTCACGCCCTTCGAGATCTCGGACGGCGTGATCGTCCCCGCGGGTACCTACTCGGGATGGGAGGCCGCGTGGCGCTTCAATACGGACCGGAGCGCCGCACTCTCCTTCGACGGCGGCTTCGACTGGGGCAGTTTCCTCTCGGGCGACCGCCGGGGCGGCTTTGGCGGGCTGACCTACCGGCTGGGCAACATCTTCACCACCTCGGTGCGTTACTCACACAACGACGTGCGCCTGCCCGAGGGCGACTTCACAGCGCGCCTCGTCACCTGGCGGGCGGGCTACTTTTTCACGCCGAGCATCTACGTACAGTCGCTCGTCCAGTACAGCGATCAGGCGGACACGTGGGCCGCGAACCTGCGCTTCGGCTGGCTCACCACGGCGGGGACCGGTCTCTTCGTCGTCTTCAACGAGGCGCGCGGCGTCGGCCTGCTCGAGCGCGACACGCCGCTCAACCGCGGGATCATCATCAAGTTCAACCGCCAGTTCGACCTCTGGCGCGGGTAGCCCGGCCGTGCCTCGGCGAGTGCGCCCCGCAGAATACAGATGTCCCGTTCCAGCGGATTCCCTGCTGCGACGCGACCGTACTCCCGAACCCCATGCGGTACGGCGGCCTTCTGCACAATGCCGGCGGACCTGTCAGCAGGAGTCCTGGCCGCGTCTCACCCACAGTTCGCGGACCCGTGCGGCGGGAGGCAGCTGGGATCCCGCGGCTGTCGTGTCCTGCGCCAGCGCAGGTACATCGAAGGCGAAGCTGATGCCCGGCAGGTTCGGGAACCACACGGCCGTCCCGCCTGCTGCGCCGGGGGCCACGCATGCATTGCCGTATGTCTGGCGCAGTTGCTGGAACGTCGAGCCGACGCCGAGGTCGCGCTCGGTCACCACGGCCGGGTCGCGGACAATGATGCGATCGACGCGATCATTCACGACGAGCACAAGCACCGTCCGTCCCGCGCCCAGCGGCACGTTCAGTCCCCGCTCCGGCTGACCTTCACCGAGCGTGAATGTCGTGTCGCGCACGCCGCTCACGGCCGCGCGCACCTGCGCCACGCTCGCGCCCAGCTGCACCGGTCCCACGCGATCGCTCTGCACGCGTACGGCGCCCGCACCGGTCGCATTCGTGCCGGCCGCCGGCAGAGCGGTGGTGTTGTCCGCACCGGCGAACGGGATGGTCGTGCGCAGTTCCGCGCCGAGATTATCACCGTCAGGCGATACCAGCCGTGCGCGCAGCGCCCGGTTCACGGGAACCGGTTCCTGTGCATCACCCGGTCGCGCACCGTCCGTCGTGTCGCCGGGAGCAGCCGGCGCAACAGTCACCGCGCTCGTGGCGCCCCGCGGGGGCACCCGCACCCGCTGCACGATGGTCCTCGTCTCACCAGGTTGGAGAGCAGGATCGCCCAGCCGGTACATCAGGCGCGTCTCTGCGCCCGATCGCACCAGCGATACCTCGGTGCCCTCGGGCTCGACAGAACTGAACTCCAGCCACGATGGGAAATAGAGTTCGACGTGAGCCCTGCGGCTCGTTGCATTCCCCTGGTTGCTCAGGGTCAGCTGGACATCGCTGACACCGCCCCAGTCCAGAACGCTGGACACGTCGAGTGCCAGCGAGAGGTTCGGCGACGCCTCCTGCTCCCCGCGACTGCCCGGTATCATGTCGCACGCCGATGATGCTACGGCCAGTGCACCTGCCAGCAGTATTGCCCGCATGCTTCGCTCCGATTTCGATGGGGGTCCAGGAACTCCGGCGGCGATGCTGCGAGAATCGCACCACCTGCCGCATTGGGTGAGACTTCCTCGAGCATCACTCAGCCGCACCGAGTTCGCGCACGGCGATGCTGAGCGCGGCGAGAGACGGCCGGTCGTCGCTGGCAATGTCGGCCAGCAGGTCGCGGTATGCGTCCAGCATCGGCGCGTTGCGAGCCGCCACGCGCGCGATCAGATCATCGACAGGCTCGTCATCCGAACCAGCGTGGACTGCCGCGGTCGTGAGCGCACGGTGCGCCTGACCGAGGTCCTCGTCGAGCGACTGCGCGACGCGCTGGTCCCAGCGGCTGTCGCCGGCTGCGGCGAAGATCGCCTCGCGCAGACGGGGCACGCCGATCAGTTCGGATGCCATGTAATAGCTGCGGCCGACCCGCACCACCGACCTGCCGGTTTCCCGCGCGACGGTCAGGATCTCCATGAGCTGGTCGAAGAAGCGGAGCGTGATGATGGATGCAGCCAGGTCCTCGTGCTCGGTGAGGCCGCGCGCCTCTGCGACGCGCGCCTCGAACAGTTCGCGGTCGGCGCCCACCACGATTTCGCGGAATCCGGAACGCAGCTCGCGCAGTCCCTCGAGGTATTGCGCAATGACGTCGTTGATCGACGCATCGGGGTCGACATTGGCGAGGATCCAGCGCGTCGTGCGCTCGAGCACGCGGGCCAGGCCGAGCAGCCAGCGGTACACGACGTCGCTGGGCAGCCGTTCCTCGAGGGTGGCGAGCTGGGCGCGCAATTCCGCCGCGCCCGACAGACGGGACGCAATGAACCATGCACGCGCAACGTCGGCCTCGCTCTGTCCGGTGTCACGCGTCAGGCGGTGCAGAAACGTGACACCCATCAGGTCTACCATGTCGTTGGCCAGCTGCGTCGCGATGATGTCGCGGCGCAGACGGTGACCGGCGAGGGCTGCGGTACCTGCGGCATCGACCGCGCCCTCAGGGAAGTACCCGACCATGTAGTCGTTCATGGCCGGATCATCGAGCACCGTGTCTCCCACGAGCGCCGGCTTGAGTGTGAGCTTCGCGTACGCGAGCAGAACGGCCAGTTCCGGACGCGTGAGCGACACTCCCTGAGCGCTGCGCTCGCTCAGGATCTCCAGCGTCGGCAGCGCTTCGCCGGCGCGGTCCATGACGCGGTTTCGCTCGAACGCCACCATCAGCCCGTGAAAATCGTCGAACCCATCCGCAGCCCGTCGAACATCGAGCGAAATGGCGAGGCTCTGAGAGTTGTTGTCCTTCAGCACCCTGTCGGTGACCGACTCTGTCAGTTCCTGGAGCAGTGCATTGCGCGCGTCGCGATCGAGCCGGCCCTCGGATACAGCGGCATTGAGCAGGATCTTGAGGTTGACCTCGCGGTCCGACATGTCGACGCCGCCGGAGTTGTCGATGGCGTCCGTGTAACAGAGGCCGCCATTCATTGCGAAGTGCACGCGCGCACGCTGTGTCAGCCCGAGGTTGCCGCCTTCACCCAGCACCCGGCACCGAAGCTCGGAGGCGTCGATCCGGACGGCATCGTTCGCGCTGTCGCCGACATCGGCGTGCCGCTCCTCCGGCGCCTTCACGTAGGTACCGATGCCGCCGTTCCACAGCAGATCGACAGGCGCGCGCAGGACGGTGCGGACGAGCGTCTCACCGTCCATCCGCCGCTCATCATCGGGAACTCCCAGGGCAACGGCCGCTTCGGGCGTCAGCTCGACGGACTTGATGCCGCGCGGAACAATGAACCCGCCCCTGCTGAGTAGCGACGTGTCGTAGTCGAGCCAGCTCGAGCGGCCGAGCGCGAAGAGACGCTGGCGTTCGGCATACGACGAAGCCGAATCGGGTGTGGGGTCGACGAAGATGTGGCGGTGGTCGAACGCCGCGACCAGGCGGATGTGCTGGGAGAGCAGCATGCCGTTGCCGAAGACATCACCGCTCATGTCGCCCACGCCCACGACGGTGAACGGCTCCGTCTGCGTGTCGAGGCCCAGCTCGTGGAAATGGCGGCGAACGCAGACCCATGCGCCGCGCGCGGTGATGCCGACGCCCTTGTGGTCGTACCCGTTCGAGCCGCCGGAAGCGAACGCGTCGCCCAGCCAGAAGTTGTACTCGGCTGCGACCTCATTCGCGATGTCCGAGAATGTGGCGGTGCCCTTGTCCGCGGCGACGACGAGATAGGGATCCGCTCCGTCGTGCACGATCAGGCGTGCGGGCCGCACCACGTCCTGGTCCGACAGATTGTCGGTGACATCGAGCAGGCCGCGTATCAGTGTGCGGTACTGTGCTGCCACTTCCTCCGCCGCCTGACGCGGGTCCGATCGATGCCGGCGAATGACGAAGCCGCCCTTGGAGCCGGCGGGGACGATCACGCAGTTCTTGACCGACTGTGTGCGCACGAGGCCGAGCACCTCGGTGCGCAGATCGTCCGGCCGGTCGCTGTGGCGGAGGCCGCCGCGCGAAACGGGGCCGCGCCGGAGGTGCACGCCGGCCATGCGTGCAGACTGCACCCATACCTCAGCGCGCAATCGGCTCGGAACGAGGGACTGGAGCTGCTCGCTCATGATCTTGAGCGAGAGGTAGGGCACGCCGCCTGACCGGGCGTCAGGCTTTGCGCCGCCGTGCAGGAAGTAGTTCGTGCGTACCGTGGCCCCGAGCAGTGTGAGCAGGTGGCGGAGCGCACGGTCCTCGGCCAGCGATGTCACGCTCTCGAGCTGTTGCATGAATTCCGTGCACAGCGCGTCCAGTCCCTTCTGCCGTTCCCCTGGATCGGATGCGCCGTCCGGATCGAACTTGTGGACGAACATGGCGACGAACAGGCGTGCTGCGGTCGGATGTGCGCGCAGCGCACCCGTGAGCGTGACGCGGGCAGGAGCCAGGCCGAGCTGGAACGCATACTCGCAATACGCGCGCAGGACGTCCACCTCGCGCCAGGCGAGGCCGGTCGTGAGGACGAGCTGATTGAGCGGGTCCCTGGCAGTGTCGCCCGCGCCGGCAGCGAGCAGCGCTTCGGCGAGTACCGTCCCGCGCGCATCGAGGTCGATGGGATGGTGCGCAGCATCCTGCACCGCGAACACGTAGACGAACGTGGCGCCGCTCGCTTCGTTGGCTTCGAACGAATTCATCGACAGAACACGCAGGCCGGCGAACTCCAGGATAGGCATGACATCGGAGAGGACCAGGCGTGTGCCGCGCATGTACACGGTGAGGCGGGTGACGCGCTCGCCTCCGATCGGCGCGGGGTTGCTCAGCCGCACATCGACATTGCGCCCGGCCGCCTCCATCGCCTCGATTGCGGCAATGTCGTCCACCGCGTCCTCAGGTTCCGTGGCCGCCTGGTATTCCTCACTGAACGCGGCGCCCCAGCGCTGTGCCTGTCTGCGCGCATCGTCGGACGTGCGGCTCCGTGCGAAACGCAGCTCCAGCGTGTCGGTCCACGTCTGGATCAGGGCGCGGACGCGCTGCTCGACCTGATCGACGGCCACGGCATCGATGCGGTCCGGCGATGCGGCGAACTGGAAGTGCAGACGCGCCTGTTCGCCGCCGCCCATCACCAGGTTCGTATTGAGGAGTGTCGCATCGAGCTGCCGGATCAGTTCGGTCTGGATCCCGCGGCGCGCGCGTCCGGAGTAACGGTCACGCGGCATGATTACCATCACGGACACGGTGCTCCCGGTGGGGTCAGGCCGCAGCATGACCTTCACCTGATGCGTGTAGTACTGCGTGATGATGGCTTCGATCTCCCGGCCAATGTCCACCGCTGTGGCCAGGAACAACTCCTCCTTCGGCATGGAATTGAAGACCTTGATGGCCTCCCGGTAATTGTGCGAGTCTTCGCGCCATCCCGATGCGTGCAGGACAAGCCCAAGCTTGTGTCGCAGGATGGGGATGTGTTCCGCCTCCTCCTGGTAGGCGCGGGCCCTGAACAGGCCCAGGAAGTGGCGCTCGCCGATGATGCGGTTCTCCGCATCCACCGTGCGCAGCGCGATCTCGTGCATGCGCACGCGGCGATGCACAGTCGATTCGGCAGCCGTCTGCGTCACCGTGAGCAAGCGCGGCGGCCAGCGCGGCGGTGCACTGGAACCGGCCGGCGCATCGCCATTGGCGGACACACCAGGATCCTCGTCCCTGCGCGGCTCCTCATCGGGAGGCGTCACCATTTGTGGCCGTTCCGTAGCCTTGCGGATGCGCTTGGACCATGCGGGCTGTCGTGCGAGCCCGAGGCCCGCCCCGTTCGCTTGCACGGTGCCACCGTCCGGCACGCGGACGGTGCCGGTCTCGCAGTATCCCAGGAACACGAAGTTGGGGCGGAGCCAGTGAAGGAACTCCCGTACTTCGCGCGCTTCCGCCTCGCGACCCGGGAAGCGCTGGATGGCGTGATCGAGTGATGCGACCGCTTCGCTCACCCTGTTCATGATCGGAGCGAAGTCCGCCGTCACGGCCAGCACGTCCTCGAGACTGTCCTTCAACTCCTCGCGCACGCGCTCGATCACGGCCGAATCGCCAATGATCGGGACTTCGCAGTGCACAAGAGACTCCAGGGGCGAGCCTGCCGAAGCCGGGCCGATGGACTGCACGGAGCCGTCGCCGGCCCGTACGACTCTCAGAACGGGGTGCAGAAACCGTTCGACGCTGAGATGCTGGTCATGAAGGTATTCGCGGATCGTGCTCACGATGAACGGCGCTTCGGCCGCATGCGCGCGAATGAGCGTGACCGGCGCGCTCCACGGCTCCTGCTCCTGCTCCGGAGCCCCCACTGCCACATCGGCGCGATCCGGCGCCGACCGCTGCATGTGCCGGAACGCCGACATCACCAGGGCGGCCACCGTGGCCGGAGTCCGCTTAGCGAAGAATT
>JAGTUV010000412.1 GCA_018224305.1 Gemmatimonadota bacterium | reverse complement strand
GGCAGGACTTGCCACGTCGCCACCAACCCGCTCCCTTGAGCATTCGGCACGCGACCCGCACCTGCTCCATGAAATGGCGATGGAAACTCGCAACGTGAACGCCGCTACGGACGGACCGGAAGCGGCGCCTGCCGGCAGCCGGCCGTTCGGTCTGTACGCGATCATCACGCTGATCCTCGTCAATGCGGTGCTCATCGCGCTGGACGTGTCGCGGTCCTACGTCAGCCTGGGTCTCGAGTTCGGCCTGGCGCGACCGACGCTGCCGGGGCTCGACGACGTGGAGGTCGACCGGCTGCTCCGACTCCTGATCGCCGGCGCATGGTTCATTGTCGCCATCGGTCTGTGGGCGCGCCGTCGCTGGGCATGGACGGCCATGATGATCATGGTGGGCGTCGCGCTCGGCGAAGGTCTTCTGCTGTACATGCGCGGCGAGCCGCGCTACATCATCATGCTCTTCAACGTCATGACCGTGTTCTACATCAATCAGCGAAGCGTGCAGCTCCTGTTCCTGGACGAACGCGCGTCGGCACAGACATGACCGACGCGGAACTGCTGCGGCGTCACGAACCGATCCTCCGCTTTACGGACGGTGAGCTGTTCTTTCCGTGTCCGGTGGATGAGTACGTGAGGCAGTGCAGTCTGTGGACGAGGGACGACGATCGCCGCGCGCGACTCGTGGTCCCGCACGGCGAGCTCGACCTCGACCGCCTCTCCGATCAGGGCATGCTGCTGAACGGCGTTGCGCTCAGCCTGCGCTTCGTCGAACGCCCGCTCTCCGCACGCGAATACCAGCAATGGCTGCTCCAACCGCACCGCGCGCGCTTCAACGCGCCCGGCCGGCTCGCGCGTGTGCCGCCATGGTCACGCCTCCTCGATGCCGCGTTCGACATGTCGCTGCTCGTCCGCGGTACGGTTCCGGGCGGTACTGCCGCAGCCGCAGAGCTCCGCTATGCCGAACTGCTCAAGCGCGATGATCGACCTGCCTACTACGCCCGCGTCGTCCGCGCGGGCGGCTGGACCATCCTCCACTACATGTTCTTCTATGCGATGAACGACTGGAGGTCGGGCTTCAAGGGCGCGAATGATCACGAGGCGGACTGGGAGCAGATCTTTGTGTACCTGTACGAGGCCGAGGATGGCTCGCTGGAACCGCAGTGGGTCGCGTACGCCTCGCATGATGAGTATGGCGATGATCTGCGCCGCCGCTGGGACGATCCACTGCTGGTCAGGGAAGGAACTCACCCGGTCGTCTTCGTCGCAGCCGGATCCCATGCGAGCTACTTCGAGCCGGGCGAGTACCTGATGGGCGTCGAGCCGCGCTTCCTCCGACCCGCGAAGCGCACGGCGGACTCGCTGCGCCGTCTCTGGGTGGAGAATCTCGGACAGGGACCTTCCGAGTCTGTGGAGAGGAAGCTCGATGCCCTCGTCAGCATTCCGTTCGTCGACTACGCACGCGGCGACGGCCGGACGATCGGACCCGGCGGCGAGGCGCAGTGGGAGCCGATCATGATCTCCGACGACGTTCCGTGGGTGAGTCACTACCGCGGCCTCTGGGGACTCGACCCGCAGGACCCGTTCGGCGGTGAACGCGCGCCCGCAGGGCCTGCATACAACCGCGACGGATCCGTCCGCCTCTCCTGGTACGACCCCCTCGGCTTCGCGGGCCTGGAAAAGGTCGTGCCGCCGCCCCAGCTACCACACGCACTGGAGGCGCGACGGCGCGCCATCGCGATCGACATCGACCGTACCGATGACAGGATCACGCGCGTCCGTCACCTCGTTCAGAACCGCGCCCTCGACGAGGCCGCGCTCCGCGCGTCACAGGATTCCGGTACCACATACGAACGGACATCGGCCAGACTCGCGGCCGCGGAAGAGAAGCTGCGTTCGCTGAAGCAGCAGCGAACCGCGCTCGCACAGACACGCGAGTTCCTCCGGCGCTACGCCGCTCACATCCACGCCGGTCGCACGGACGACCCACGGGCTCATCTCCATGACCCGCACCGTCCGGATCCGACACCGCCGCCGCGCCGTGTCTTTCAGGTGTGGTCCGCACTCAGCGGCGGGCTCGCGCTGTTCGTCGTCGTGCTCCTGCTCGTCGTGTTGCCGGCGCACTGGTGGCTGTGGCTCCTGGTCGCGGCCACCGTCTTCTTCACGCTCGAGGCCGCCGCCGAAGGCCGGCTCCTCAGCTTCCTCTCCAGCTTCGCCATCGTCCTCGCCGTCCTCTCGGCCCTCGTGCTCGTATGGGAGTTCTGGCGCGCACTCGTCGTCATCGCGCTCGGTGGCGCAATCGCTGTGCTGATCCGCGACAACCTGCGGGAGTTGCGCAGAACGCCACCGCCGGCGGCTCGCGACTGACTCCGGCCGTCCACTAGCCCGGTTGAATGTTCGCGTTCAGGCGGAACAGGTTGTCGGGGTCGTAGCGCGTCACGGTGAGGGAACGCCGTCGCATCGTTTGACACACGTGCGATGGCGCCGCCGCCGGGCTGGATGTGGGGGAGCG
>JAGTUV010000411.1 GCA_018224305.1 Gemmatimonadota bacterium | reverse complement strand
CTCGACGTGGCGGGCGGCTTCGGCATCTTCCGCAAAGGACCGTTCGAACAGTTGTTCCGCGACGCGCGCCTGGGGCGGCTGCATCCGGCGAACTCGATGCTTTCGCACGAGCTGGCTGCGAAACTGACACTGGGCATCAGCCCGGACGAGACGCCGCGCTGGGGTTAATTATTCCGCTGCACCGGGCGGCCGCCGCGCTGGATGGCCGCCCGGCCCACTCACATGCGTTGACGCGGTTGTCCATTCGCGCACGCACCCGTGCATCCTGCGTCCATCCCGGGCCGTCCACGTCTACCCGTACGACAGGGCACATGATTCCACACATCGACGCAGGAGCCGGGACGATGGAGAACACGAACTCGAGGCGCTACATTCAGGAGCAGACGCGCAGGATCCTCACGGAGACGGCTGAACCCGCCGCGCCCGCGGCTTCCGCGTGCTGCTCGAGCGAGGAGCAGGAGGTGTGCTGCGAGCCGTCGGAGAAACCCTCATGCTGCGGACCGGCCCAGGGCACGGGTCCGGGTTGCGGCTGTCAGTAGCCTGATCATGCACGTGATGCAGACGGAAGACGTCCTCTGGCGGGACTGGCGCACGCAGTTGTTCCGGTTCGTCGTGAAGCGCGTAGCCGATGAGGCGACGGCGGAGGACATCGTGCACGACGTCCTGGCCCGTGCGTACACGAAACATGACACACTGCGCGACGGCCGGAAGTTCGAGCAGTGGCTGTACCAGATCACGCGCAACGCGGTCATCGATCATTACCGCGCGCGCCGTCCGTCCGAGCCGCTGCCCGCCGACCTCGTGGCGGAGGATGAAGCGACGCCGGGCAGTGCGCGCCGCGAACTTGCACGCTGCATGCAACCACTCATTGACTCGCTGCCCAGTCACTACCGGGACGCCATTGTCCTGGCCGAGATGGAAGGGCTCACCCAACAGGATATGGCGCATCGACTCGGCCTCTCGCTGTCGGGCGCGAAGTCACGCGTGCAGCGTGCGCGGCGCATGCTCGAGGAGAAGGTGCTCGCCTGTTGCCGCATCGAGTTCGACAGCCGGGGCGATATCGTGGATTACGAATCGACCGGCGGGTGTGCATCGGACAGCGGGAGTGACGGCTGCGACAACTGCTGACGTGTGTGTCATTTCAGGAGCGCAGCAGCAGGTCAGCGGGCAAGCTCCAGGACATACGCCTCGAACGGTTCCAGCGTCGGCACCGGCACCCAGCCCTGGATGCTGCCATCGTCACCCACATGGAGCGCAACCGGCGCCGCGCGGCCCAGCAGCGGGCGTGTGGTGTAGCGGCCGGCCGGCAGCACCGCATCCGTGGAGGCGAGTGTCTGCCCGGCGACGCGCTGCTCGCCCAGGTTGGCGATCACCAGCACCGTCTGACCACCATCGCGCCGGAGGTAGGCGACCACGCCGTCGCTGCCCGTGTCCAGCGGGATGAAGTCGCCTGTGGCGCCAAGCGCCGGAGTGGCCGCGCGCAGGCGGATCAACCGGCGATGGTGGTTCAGCAGCGACTCGGGATCGGAGTGCTGCACCGCGACATTGGCCGTGAACGAATCCGGCTGTAGCGGCTCCCACGGCAGCGCGGCGTGCGTAAAGCCTGCCGTGCGGTCGAGCGTCCAGTGCATCGGCGTGCGCAGCCGCGGATCCGGCTTGTCACCTGTCATCCCGAGTTCTTCGCCGTAATAGAGAAACGGGAAGCCGGGCAGCGTGAGGAGCAGCGTTGCCGCCAGGCGTGCCCGGGGCACGTGCCCGCCGAACTCCGTCATGGTGCGGGTCTGGTCGTGGTTGCGCAGGAACGGTGACCAGCGTCCCCGCGGCAGCTCCCGCTGTGCCTTCGTGACTGCGGCGACGAGTTGCGCGGCCGAGCCGGACCGCACGGCGTTCACCAGTCCATCGGCGACCTCGAACATGAAATAGCTGTCGAGCTGATCCGGATAGTAGGGGCGGATCGCGTCGATGCCATCCCACACCTCGCCGATCGTGAACGCTGCCGGCGCGACGCTGCGCACGTACGCGGCGTAATCGCGCAGCCACGGGTGCGCACGCGCGTCGTGCTTCCACTCGCCGGCCGGCCCCTCGAAGAAGTGACCGACCGCATCGATGCGGAAGCCGGCCGCGCCCATCACCTCCAGCCAGAAGCGGGCGACATCCCTGAGCTTCGCCGTCGCTGCTGCGTTCGCCAGGTTGTAATCCGGCATCCCGCCCCAGAACAGGCCGTAGTAGTACTCGTCGCGGCTGCCGGCCCGGTGCCAGACGGGGGCCTCCCACCCGGGTGCCGGCCGGGGCGCGGGCGACCAGAGGAACCAGTCGCGCCAGGGCGAGGCGGGGTCGAGGAGCGCGGACCTGAAGATCGGGTGCTCACTGGACATGTGATTCAGCACCAGGTCCACGATGACGTGGATGCCGCGCCGTTCGGCCTCTGCGATGAGGAGTTTGAAGTCTTCGTTCGTGCCGTAGTCGCGATTGACCTCGTAGTAGTTCGTGACGTCGTACCCGTGGTAGCTGGGCGACTGCGCGATCGGCATGAGCCAGATGCAGGTCGCGCCCAGGTCCGTCGTCGTGGCCGGATCGCCATCGTTGATGTAGTCCAGCTTCCCGATCAGCCCGCGCAGGTCGCCCACGCCGTCGCCGTCACTGTCCTGGAACGAGCGGACGAACACCTCGTAGCAGACACCGTGACGTCGCCATTCGGGGAGCTCGTGCGGCGCAGCCTGCGCGCTGAGTCGGGAGGGGAGGATGCAGAGCAGCGCGGAGGGGAGGATGCAGAGCAGCGCGAGGCACGCCAGTGAGGTGCGCGTCATGGGATCGTTCCTGTCAGACGGTCGATCAATCGGTGCCGCGGGGCGGCCGCGGGCGGCACCATGGTAGCACGCGGGTGCAGCGGCGAACAAGCGACTTCTCAAATGCGCCCGCGCCTCGTAGCTTGGCGGTGCCGCTCCCGTCCGGGACCGGCCCTCCACACACCACACGCACGCGCGGAAGCGGCCGATGGAACGACAGCGCACGAGCTTCTTCAGCATGTTCAACATGAGCTTCGGCTTCCTCGGCATCCAGTTCGGCTGGGGGCTGCAGCTCGCCAACATGTCCGCGATCTACGAGAAACTGGGCGCCACGCCCGAGCAGGTGCCGATCCTGTGGCTCGCCGCGCCCATGACCGGACTGCTCGTGCAGCCGATCGTCGGCGCGCTCAGCGACAACACGTGGACGCCGCTGGGCCGGCGCAGGCCCTACTTCCTGGTCGGCGCGATCTTCTCCTCGATCGCCCTCTTCTTCATGCCGATGTCCACCGCGCTCTGGATGGCGGCCGCGCTGCTGTGGATCCTGGACGCGTCGATCAACACATCGATGGAGCCGTTTCGCGCGTTCGTCGCCGACAAGCTGGACCGCGATCAGCGCACGGCCGGCTTCGTGATGCAGTCGTTCTTCATCGGTCTCGGCGCCAGCCTCGCCAACGCGCTGCCGCTGCTGCTCCGCATGATGGGCGTGGAGGGCGCCACCGACAGCGGCATCCCGCTCACCGTGAAGTACTCCTTCCAGATCGGCGCCTTCGTCTTCCTCGCGGCGATCCTGTGGACGATCTTCACGACCAGCGAGAAACCGCCCGCGGACATGGACGCGTTCCTGCGAGCGAAGGCGGAACGCGCGGCGCGCGGCCGCTGGATGGTCGCCATCTTCACCGACATCGGCAGCGCGGTGCGCGCCATGCCCCGCACCATGAAGCAGCTCGCCGTCGTGCAGATCTTCACCTGGCTCGGCCTCTTCTCGATGTGGATGTTCTTCGTGCCGGCCACCGCACGTCACGTCTTCGGTGCCACCGACCCACAGTCGGAACTCTACACCCGCGGCATGGAGTGGGGCGGCTTCGCGTTCGCCTTCTATTCCATCACCTGCTTCGCCGTGGCGTTCGCGCTGCCGCCGCTGGCCAGGGCCACGAGCCGCAAGACCGTCCATGCCATCGCCCTGACACTGGGCGGGATCGGGCTGCTGTCCGTCTATCTGATCCACGACCCGTACGTCCTGCTCCTCACGATGGTCGGCGTCGGCATCGCCTGGGCCTCCATCCTCTCCATGCCCTACGCCATCCTGTCCAACGCGATCCCCGACGCGCGCATGGGCGTATACATGGGCGTGTTCAACGCCTTCATCGTCATCCCGGAGATCGCCGCGGCCATCGGCTTCGGCCCGCTCATCCGGCTGTTCTTCGGCGAGGGCAATCCGAATGCACCGGTGTATGTGGTCATGGTGGGCGGCGTCTGCCTCCTGCTCGCGGCTCTGTCCGTCTACTTCGTGGACGACCTCGCGCCCGATGCCCGCCCGTCCCTGAAGGAGATGCTACCCGGACCGGAGGTGCAGGCGGCGCCGTGAAGGCGCTAACGGACCGCGTCACGGTGCGCGGACCGGTCGCGCAGACTGACCAGCCGGCCGTGCGCCGGTGGAGGCTTCCATGATCTCGCCAGGATGTTCGACATGACCGATGTTGTCGGCTGGGCGGCCACGTTGGTGTTCGTGAGCTCGTACTTCTTCGCGCGGCCGGAATCGCTTCGCCGTGTGCAGATCGCGGGCGCGATATTGTGGATTGCCTACGGTGTGCTGCTCTCGGCGCCGCCGGTGATTGCCGCGAACGTGATGCTGATCGTCGCTGCGGCCTGGACGATCCATCGGGCCCGCCGCAGTATAAAGGACGGCCCGGCGCAGCCGGTAAGCTGAGACGTGCGCGCGTGCCATTCATGTCGCTGCATGATACCGTCGCGGAGATGATGCGATGATGAGCACACCGGACCTGGTACGACCGTGAGCGTTCCGGATCTGCGTGTCGGACTGCTCGGTTACGGCCTGGCCGGCTCGACGTTCCACGCGCCCCTCATCGCGACGACTCCGGGCCTCCGGCTCGCGGCGGTGGTCACTTCGCAGGAGCAACGCGCGGCGGAGGCGCGCCGCGATCACCCGGGCGTCGAGGTGCTGGCGACGGCCGACCTGCTCTGGCGACGGGCCGACTCGCTGGATCTCGTGGTAGTCGCGACGCCGAACCGTACGCACGTCCCGCTCGCCCGTGCAGCGCTGGAGGCCGGCCTGCCCGTCGTGGTGGACAAGCCGCTCGCGGCGACTGCTGCCGAGGCGCGCGCGACGATCGCTGACGCTGCGCGGCGCGGGCTCATGTTGACGGTCTTCCAGAACCGGCG
>JAGTUV010000410.1 GCA_018224305.1 Gemmatimonadota bacterium | reverse complement strand
TGTCGAACCCGTGATTGCGAAGCGCATCATTCCTCCGGTGGACCAATCGGATCGGGCGTCCGCTGCGAACACCCTGCATCCAGCCACGCACGCGTCGGACCAGAGCCGACCGATCGGTGTGTACGCCCGCCTCCCGGCCTGCGCGCGCGGCACGGAGGCCGGTTGATACGCGCCCCGGCTTGTGCGCGCGGCACGGTTCGTCGTACGCTACGCTCGGGTCGTGCTGCTCCGCCATCCTGCGGAGTGTGCGCGACCGATCAGGACCGACCGCCCTGGACCCACCGTAACTGGAGATCCGCCATGTTGATCGGCTCTTTCCGTACCGGCGCTGCGCTGCTCATTGCGGCCGTGCTCGCGTCCCTCGCCCCGACCGACGGCCGCGCGCAGGATCTGCGCACGGGCGCGGAGGTCGTCGGCTTTGAGCGCCACACGTCGCACGACGAGCTTTTGTCGTTCCTGTACGATGTGCAGGCGCGCACGGACCGGATGCTGATCAGGAACATCGCGACGACGGCGGAAGGTCGCGAGATGCCGCTCGTGATCCTGGGGGCACCGGCCGCGGGCTCGGCGGCGACGGCGTTCTTCTCCGGGCGTCCCACGGTGTTCATCACCGGCAACGTTCACGGCGGCGAGCGCGCGGGACGCGAGGGTACGCTCCAGCTGATCCGCGAACTGACGGTTGGCTCCGCCCGATCGCTCCTCGATCGCGTGAACGTGCTCATCGTGCCGTCGCTCAATCCTGACGGCGCTGAAGAGCGCCGCCGCACGAACGCGCTCGGCTACGACATGAACCGCGACTTCATCGTCGCGGAGACACCGGAGATCAACGCGATCCTGCAGGACGTCCTGCTCGAGTGGTGGCCGGACGTGTACGTGGACGTGCACAACGGCGGAGCGTATCCCTACAACCTGACCTATCAGGCCACGCTGCATCCCGCTGCCGACGCCGAGCTGGTGGCGTTCGCGCGCGGACCGATGTACCGCGCCGTCTATTCCCACCTCGCCGAACGCGACATGCTGCTCTACTGGTATTCCGGCCCGCGTCGGGACGAGGCGACCGGCGAGTGGTCCTGGCAGACGACGCCGCCCTGGGCGCGCAAGCAGCACAGCTACGGCGGCCTCCAGAACATGATCACGCTGCTGTACGAGATTCCGGGCCGCTGGACGCTGGGCCAGCAGGCGGACAACGCACGTGAGGGCCTGCTCGGCCTGCTGCACTTCGTGGCCGACAACGCCGCAAGTGTGCGCGGCACGGTCGTGGCCGCACGCGAACGCACGCTCAACAACCCGCCGCAGACGGTCGTCGTTTCCGTGGAGGAGAGTGCGTATCCGGAGCCCGAGCAGTTCTACGTGATGGAGGACGACCAGCCCCGCCTGGTGACCGGCACCAACCGCACGCTCTTCGTGGCAACGGAGACGCGCGCGCGTCCCTGGGCCTACGCGTTCGACGCGCGGCTGAACGACCTCGCGAAGTTCCTGCGCCGCCATGACATCCAGGTGGAGCGGCTGCGTGCGCCCGCGCAGGTGAGCGCCGAGAAATTCCGATTGACGGCCATCGAGTGGGCGGAGGCACCGTACCAGAACCACCTCAATGCCACACCCACCGTTGAGATAGTCCCGGAGGCGATGCAGCTGCCGGCAGGCACGTACCTGGTGCGCATGACGCAGAACGCGGCACGCCTGATCGGCGAGTTGATGGAGCCGGACACGGATGACAGTGTGGTCGTGTGGAATCTGCTCGACCATTCCATGCCGAATCCGCGCATGCTCGAGAACGCGGAGCGGCCGTTCTTTCTGCCGATCTACCGGGTCCTCACACCGACGCCCGTGCAGGCTACGCTGGTGGATTGACGTGACGGAATTCAGTTCCGGGATACGCGGCGGAAGAAGCCCGATTGATCGATGTTGGCCGGGAGTCGCAGATCGACGACCTCGCCGCGCGAGACGTTGAGCGGCTGGGAAACATACTGGGCACCGCTGATGATGAACGATATCTCGAACACGAGTGCGTGCGGCTCCCACATCACGGCCGTACGCGTGTATCCGCCGTTGCCGACGATCGTGCCCAGAGAGCGGCGCTGGCCACCGGTGTAGACTGCATGCACCCGCGCATCGTAGAAGTTCTCGTTCAGCGTATCGATATAGATGCTGTCGGCTTCGGCGGACGTCTCGGCCTGACTGTCGTACCTTCCCGCACAGCCGGTGGAAAACAGCAGCACGGCGAGGACGGCGATGGCTTGATGGCTCATGGCCCCCCCTGGGGTGCGGCCGCGTTGAGCCGGAACACGACCGCTTCCGTACGCGCCGAGTCATCGTTCGCGAACACCCGCACATACGCCTCGTGGTCGCCCGGGCCGTACATGTCGATCAGATCGGCTGCGCTGCCGACTTCGATGATCACGGGAATCGCTGGCGGTGCGTTGCTCTCGATGCGCAGATGCTCGGCGTCATCGATGATGAAGACGATCGTGTGATTCGTTGTCGGAACGAGACTCAGCAGGAAGCTCGCCACGACCATGTCGCCGGGCACCGCGGGGTTCGGACCGATGTCGAGACTGGAGGCGGCCATGTGGAAATCACTGCACGCGCTCAGAGCGGGCAGCGCGAGCGCTGAAAGCATGATCGCTGCCACATTCCAGATCCGGAGCGTTCTCCTGCGGGAGCCGCGCCATGCGGACCCGGCTGCGGTTACCGCCGTTCTGCCGCTCATGTCACCTCGCATTGATTGAAGATGAAGCCAATCATTCTCGCTCTGCTCACGGCTCTGTGTGCAGCCTGTCAGCCAGACCCGCCGCCCGTTGCAGCGGAGCCGGGCAGCCCGCTGCCGGGACTTACCGACGCGGAGACTGCACGTTTCAATGCCGGCCTGATGCTGTTCAACAGGATCTTCAGCCCCGCGGAAGGGCTGGGTCCCGCATTCAATGAAAACCAGTGCAGCGCGTGCCATACAGTGCCCGCCGCGGGTGGGACTACGGGATTCGAGCGCATCACGAAAGCAACCCGCCATACCGGACCGGGCGCATGCGATCTGCTGATCGACGAGGGAGGCGAAAACATCCGGACCAAAGTGACGCCGCTACTGAGAGCCGCGGGTGTGCCGCGGGAAGTCATCCCGCCCGGTGCCACGGAAATCGGCCGATTCCTGCCCCCGTTTCTCTTTGGCCTCGGTCTGGTCGAGGCCATACCCGACGAAGTCATCGTAGCCCGCGCAGACCCTGACGACAAGGATGGAGACGGCATTTCAGGGCGTGTCGCGCGAGGCCCGGACGGCCGCCTGACGCGGTTCGGCCGGAAAGCCGATGTCGCCACGCTGGAGGACTTCACGCGCAGCGCGCTCGTGCACGAGATGGGGCTGACCAGCCGTCCGGGCGATCGGGACCTCGTCAACGGCGCGCCGCCACCACCCGGCACCGATCCGGCCGACGATCCGGAAATCGATGACGCGACCGTGGCCCTGCTCACGGATTTCAGTCGGTTTCTGGCACCGACTGCGGCCATCGCGCCGCGATCGAAGCAGCAGGCGGATACCATGGAGGCCGGGCGGCGCCTGTTCACGCAGATCGGCTGCACCGCATGTCACACGCCCACCATGCGTACCGGTCCCAGCGACGTGCCTGCCCTGAGCAACAAGACCGTGCAGCTGTACTCCGACCTGCTGCTTCACGACATGGGCCCGAAGTTGTCGAATGTGTGCGGCTATGATGCGTCGCCGCAGGAACTGCGCACGACCATGCTCATGGGACTTCACTACCGCAGCATGTTCATGCACGATGGCCGTGCGTTCGACCTGCGCGACGCCATACTCGAGCATGGCGGTGAGGCGCAGGCGGCCCGCGACGCGTTCGAACGCCTGCTGTGGATCCACCAGGAGTACCTCGTGATCTTCCTGCGCTCACTCTGATCTTCCTGCGCTCGACTCAACGCGACGCCGCATCCGTGCGCCGCACGGGTCTGCCGGCCAGATCACCCGTGATGACCCCGTCCCGCAGTGCGAACCTGCCGTTGACCAGCACGTGCACGGTGCCTTCCGAGTAGTGGTGCGGATCGTCGTACGTGGCGCGGTCCTGGATGCTCGACTCATCGAACACCGCTATGTCCGCATGGAAGCCTTCACGGATGAGACCGCGGTCGGCGACGTTGAAGAACGTGGATGCGAGACCGGTCATGCTGCGTATCGCGAACGGCAGCGTGATCACCGGCTCGTCATACACGAACAGGCGCAGCTTCCGCGTGAACGCACCATAGACGCGCGGATGGACGATGTCCTGACCCGGGTGCGGCGTCCGTCCATCGGTACACGTCATCATCCACTCCTGCATCGCCAGCGTACGCGTGTTCCCCGCGTCATACAGGTCCAGGTTCATCACGGATGCCTCGCCTTCCGCCATGATCCGGCGGACCGCCTCCGGCACAGAGATCGACCACCCCTGCGCGACCTGTGCGAGCGTGCGCCCGTTGAGCGCGGGACGCGGGTCCACGATCAGGATCTTCTCCGCGCCGCCGCGCAGCTCGAGCATCTCCATGGTCTCGCGGTCGAGACGTCGGCGCGCGTCCGGATCATCGAAGCGCGCACGCATCTCGTCACGTCCGCCGGCCACTGCCCAGCGCGGCAGTGTGTATGCGGACAGACTGCTCTGCGTGGCGGTGTAGACGTGCTGCGCGGCCATCACATCCACGCCGCGCGCGCGGGCCTCGTCGATGAGGCGCGCGCCCTCCGCCGCACGCCCGTAGTTGTGGGCGCCCTGCGGATTGAAGTGGGAGAAGATGACGGGTGTGCCGGCGCGCTCACCGATCTCGATGGCCTCAGCGGTGGACGCCAGGTACCCGATGCCCTGGTACGTGGCGCCGAGATCACGGTCGTGCGTGTCGTAGATGCCGCCGTAGCGTGCAGCGACGCGGTTGAGCGCGACGACCTCATCCGTATTCGCATACGACCCGGGCGCATAGAAGAGTCCGGACGACAGTCCGAACGCGCCCTCGCGCATCGCCCGCTCGACGAAGGTCTCCATGCGAACGAGTTCGTCGTCCGTCGGCGCACGGTCGGCCATCCCCATCACCGCCCGTCGAGCCGCTCCGTGTCCGACGAAGCGCAGCGCGTTCACCGCGATGCCGTTGCTCTCGTACCCTGCGAAAATCGAATCGACCGCGGACTCACCGCCGCCATCGAGGCCGAGGATGACGGTGGTGATGCCCTGGTGGAGTTGCGGCAGCGCCTTCTTCCCCTCATCCGTCTCCAGCTCGGCGTGACTGTGCACGTCCCAGAAGCCCGGTGTGACGAGCAGTCCGCTGACAGCGACCGTGTCGCGTGCAATGACGTTCGTCACATCCGCCAGGCCGACGAACGCGATGCGGTCGGCGCGTACCCCGACATCGCGGCGGACCCATGGATTGCCGGCGCCGTCGAGCACGCGTCCGCCGATCAGCAGCACGTCGAGCGTGTCCGCTTGCGCGATCTGCGGACCCTGCGCACTGCCGTGCCAGCGCGGATCCGAAACGCCGATCCACTCATCCTCTTTCGTGTCGAACGCGATCGCATTGACGCGTGCGAAATACGGCGCGTCGTCGCGCGTTGCCACCGTCGCGCCGAGGGATCGGATGGAATCCACCTGCGCATCGGTCCACGCGGCGTCACGACGAGTCTCCAGATCGACGCGCCCGCTGGTCACGTGCAGCCGCGGCGCGGCCATGGCGCGTTCGAGCGTAAGACCGTTGTCGATGACATGGCTCACCGTCGCAACAATGCCGGAGATGATGCGACGTGCACCGGCAGCGCCGAGCACGAGGACCGGCCGATTATCGCGCGTGATGATGAGCGGCGACTGCGACGACCAGTGCCGCCGCGTGCCCGGCTCGAGCTCGCCCAGGTACTCCATGGTGGCCGCGTAGAGAAAGCCCAGCGTCGGCGATGCCACCTTCGAACCCATGTTCGGTCCGATCGACTGCGTCAGCGCCACGACGTTGCCGCTCCGGTCGGCGACGGACAGATGTGTCGTATGCTCAGGCTCGAGATCGTTCGCATCGACGCGTGTCGTCCGCCCGGCTTTGCGCGCGCCAGCATCCGGAGAAAGAGCCGCGCGCACTTCAGCGGCGCGTTCGTCCGCACGCGCTGCGGACGTCAGCCACGCGGCCTTCCTTTCAGCGGGCTCGACAACGCGGGCGCGATCGTCGAAGCCGGCCGCCAGCGCACGCGCGAGGATGGTTCCCCACATGGCCGAGCCTGAGGCACCGGCAAGGTCGAATCGATCGAGGATCTGCAGGATTCCGATCGTTGTGGCACCGGACGCGGGCAGGTAGCTCCCGATCAGCTCGTGACCGCGGTACGTGCCGCGCACGACGAGGGATTCCTCCGCCTGGTATCTTGCCAGATCCCCGGCCGTGACGAGGGCGCCCGCCTCTGCGAGTTCCGCCGCCATCGTCCGCGCGATCGCACCGCGATAGAACGCGTCGGCGCCCCCGCGCGCAATGTCACCGAGCGTGCGTGCCAGTGCCGGCTGACGAAACTGCTCGCCGGCGTGGTACGGCGTGCCATCGGCACGCAGGAAGTGATGGCGCGAGCCTTCGAACTCCGTCAGCTTTGCCGCGGCATTCGCGATGCGTGCTGCCTCCGGTGCGGGCAGCGCGAAGCCGTGCGCAGCGAGCGACTCCGCGGGCGCGATGATGCGGTCGAGCGGCCACGTGCCGTACGCCTCGAGTACCCCGGCGAGCGCCGCGACTGTGCCGGGCACGGCGATGGTCGCAATGCCATACGCGTCATCGATGGCGCTCGGGCCGCCGTGATAGCCGGCCGGCACTTCCGTCGTGCCATCCACGGCCGCGACATGGCCGTCCGCGAGCCGCAGCAGAATCTGCGTTCTCCCTCCGAGGCCGGACATGCTCGGTTCGACGACACCGAGTGCGAACGCCGCGGCTACGGCCGCGTCGACCGCATTGCCGCCCTCCGCGAGTACGCGCGCGCCGACCGCGCTCGCGAGCGGCGAGCCGGTGACGACCATGCCGTCGCGCGAGCGCGCGACCGACGCATCGTCCGGACTCTGCGCCGCGGCCGCGCTCACGGCGATGACGAGCAGCATCGTGCAGGCGCCGATTGCCGTCACGGGTGTTCGCGCTGCGAACCGGGCACAGCATTTCGATCGAGGCATGTGACTCCGTGAGTGTTCAGCCGAGGAAGACGCGCACATCGACGGCCATGGCGCGATCGTCATATGCGAAGAGCGGGTTCACTTCCATTTCTGCGATCGCGGGATGCGCGAGTGCACATGCGGCGATGCCCAGGATGCAGCGCACGAGCGTCTCACGGTGAACACCTCTTGCACCGCGATAGCCGCGCAGGACGGGAGCCATTCTCAGCTCGTCGAGCATCTCGCCGACTTCGGCTGCGCTGACCGGCAGCACACGGATGGCGACGTCATGCAGCCACTCGACGTCGGTACCACCCGCGCCCACCGTGAGCACCGGTCCGAATTGCGGATCGCGGCGGAAACCGACGATCAACTCCGCGGCAGGGCGCGGCAGCATCGGCGAGACGAGGACGCCACGGATGTCAGCCTCCACTGCGCGCTCTTCTGCCCAGCGACGAACGGAATCGAACACGCGTGCGGTGGTGTCGGCCGCCGCTCCCGCCGCTATGTCCAGCGCGACACCACCCGCCTCCGTCTTGTGCGGTGCCGCCGGCGACACGACACGGATGGCGACGTTACCGTCGTATGAATGGGCCGCTGCGCCGGCATCGGCCGGCGTGCGACAGAGCGTGGCGGGTACCAGCGGCACATCGAACGGTTCCAGCAGCGCCCGCGCTTCCGGCTCGAGCAGGAGTGTGCGGCCTTCACTCTTCGCCGCGGTGAACGCGTCAGGCTCGGGAT
>JAGTUV010000409.1 GCA_018224305.1 Gemmatimonadota bacterium | reverse complement strand
GGAGCGGATCACGAACTCGCCCGACTTCGACGGTTTCCCGATGTTCAGCGCGGATGGTACGGAGCTGGTCTTCGCGTCCAACCGCAACCAGAGTGAGCCGGGCGAGACGAACGTGTTCATCGCGGACTGGCGGGAATAGGCGTCGCTGGCGCACGCCCGTCTGACGGCCGGGCCCGTTCAGCGACAGCGCGGGCAGGACCCGCCTTGTAGTCGGATCCCCGTCGGGTTGTGGTGATCCGGGCGGGTGCGGTTACGGTGTCGCCTGACAGACGTGGAAGACCGGCGTTTCCATGTTGTCAGCCGTGGCGCATGTTGTGGAAATCATCCGTGCCGGCGTAACGCCGGCCGCAGGCCTACCGGGGATACGGGAGCGCTCATGAAGATCGCGGTACCGAAGGAGGCAGGACAGGGGGAGCGGCGAGTCGCGCTGGTCCCCGAAAGTGCTGCGCGGCTGGTCAAAGCGGGCATGGCCGTGGCGGTCGAAGACGGTGCGGGGTCGGAAGCGGGATTCGACAACGACGCCTATGAGTCTGCGGGCGCCACGATCGTCGGGACGCGGCAGGGCCTGCTCTCCGACGCGGACCTGGTGCTGAGCGTACGTCAGCTCCCCGATGTCGATATCCCGGTGCTGAAGAATGGTGCGGCACAGATCGGCATGCTGCGGCCGCTGACCTCTCCGGAGCACGTCAACCTGCTGGCGCGGGCGGGTGTCAGCGCGCTGGCGATGGAGCTGGTGCCGCGCATCACGCGGGCCCAGAAGATGGACTCGCTTTCGTCGCAGGCGACGGCGGCCGGTTACAAGGCAGTGCTGCTCGCTGCGGCGGGTCACGGCAAGTTCTTCCCGATGCTCATGACGGCGGCGGGCACAGTGCCACCCGCGCGCGTGCTCGTTCTGGGCGCGGGTGTGGCCGGCCTGCAGGCGATCGCGACCGCGCGGCGCCTCGGCGCGGTGGTGCAGGGCTTCGATATCCGGCCCGCGGTGAAGGAGCAGGTGGAGAGTCTCGGTGCGCAGTGGGTCGGCATGGAGCTGGCCGAAGCGGAGGGTACCGGCGGATACGCCGCGGAGGTGTCGGAAGAGACACAGCGACAGGAGCACGAGCATCTGGCGAAGCTGATTGCCGATGCGGACGTGGTGATCACTACCGCGCAGATCCCCGGCCGTCCCGCACCCGTGCTGATCACGACCGACATGGTCGATGGCATGAAGGCCGGCTCCGTCATTGTCGATCTGGCAGCGGAGAGCGGCGGCAACTGTGAGTTGACGCGGCCGGACGAGGAAGTGCGTCACGGCCGCGCTCGCATTCTGGGGCCTACCGACCTGGCGGGTGGCACGCAGATCCACGCCAGCCAGATGTACTCGCGTAACGTCGAGGCGCTCGTCCAGCACATCACGAAGGACGGCGCGCTGAACATCGACCGCGAAGACGAGATCGTTCGAGAGTGTCTGATCACCGATGCAGGTCAGATCGTGCACCCGCGCGTGAGCGCGACCGTCCAACAGGAGCGCTGATTACATGGCCGAAGGACTGCTGCTCTCACTCTATATCTTCGTGCTCGCGATCTTCGTCGGCTTCGAGGTCATCACGAAGGTGCCGCAGATGCTGCACACCCCGCTGATGTCCGGGTCGAACGCGATCTCGGGCATCACCATCGTCGGCGCCGTCGTCGTCGCCGGCCGCGTGGAGTCCTCGCTCAGCACGGGCCTCGCCGTCGTCGCCGTCGCGTTCGCGACCATCAACGTCGTCGGCGGATTCCTCGTCACCGACCGCATGCTCCAGATGTTCAAGCGGCGCGGGGAGGACGCGAAATGAACGATGTCGCCAGGAGCGGAGCGCTCGCGTTCGCGCCGCTCATCATCGAGATCGCATACCTCGTCGCTGCCGTTCTCTTCATCATTGGACTGAAGCGGCTCAGCTCTCCCGCGACCGCGCGTTCCGGCAACGTGATGGGCGCCACGGGCATGCTCGTCGCCGTGCTCGCCACGCTGCTGCACTGGGACATTGTCAGCTGGTGGTGGATCGTGGCGGGTATCGCGATCGGCGGCACCATCGGTGTGGTCATGGCCCGCACGGTCAAGATGACCGGTATGCCGCAGATGGTCGCCCTGCTGAACGGCTTCGGCGGCGGCGCATCGGCGCTCGTCGCAGGTGACGAGTACATCCGCTTTGCCGCGGGGTCGATCGATGCACCGATGAACGTGCAGGCGACCATCATGCTGAGCGTGCTGATCGGCGCCCTCACGTTCTCCGGCAGCCTCGTGGCGTTCGGCAAGCTCCAGGAGCTGATCACCGGCCGGGCCGTGACCTACCCCGGCCAGAAAGTCGTCAACGGCCTGATCTTCGGCGGCACGTTCCTGCTCGCGGCGTATCTCGTGGCCGCCGACGCGAACATGCCGCTGTATCTCACACTCAGCGTCGCGGCGCTGGTGATCGGCGTGCTGTTCGTCATGCCGATCGGCGGCGCAGACATGCCCGTCGTCATCTCGCTGCTGAATTCGTTCTCCGGCATCGCAGCGTCCATGACCGGGTTCGTGCTGGGCAACAACGTGCTCATCATCGCCGGTGCACTGGTCGGCGCGTCCGGTATCATCCTGACCAAGATCATGTGCGACGCGATGAACCGATCGCTCACGAACGTGCTGTTCGGCGCGTTCGGCTCGAACGTGACGGCCATCGGCGATACCGCAGGTGCCGACGGCCGGAGCGTGCGCGACATTACTGCGGAGGACGCGTCGATCCTGCTGGCGTATGCCCGCTCGGTCGTGTTCGTGCCGGGCTACGGGATGGCGGTTTCGCAGGCGCAGCACCAGGTGCGCGAGCTTGCGGACCTGCTCCAGTCGCGCGGTGTCGAGGTCAAGTACGCCATTCACCCGGTCGCCGGCCGCATGCCCGGCCACATGAACGTGCTGCTCGCCGAGGCGAACGTGTCGTACGATCAGCTGATCGAGATGGAGCAGATCAATCCGGAGTTCGACCGGACGGATGTCGCGGTGGTGATCGGCGCCAACGACGTGGTGAACCCCGCCGCGCGCCATGATACCGCCAGTCCGATCTACGGCATGCCGATCCTGGATGTGGACCGTGCGAAGACGGCGATCGTGATGAAGCGCAGCATGAACCCGGGCTTCGCCGGGATCGAGAATGAGCTGTTCTTCGCCGACAACACGAGGATGCTGTTCGGCGACGCCAAGAAGTCACTGACGGCCCTGGTGCAGCACGTGAAGGCGGGGGTATAGGCTTGGACGGCCGAGAGACAGGTAGTGGGATCGGGAGTGGGAGGGTTATTGGGTGTGGGAGTGGGAGTGGGTGGGACGGGGCCGTTGCGGCACCCCCACTCCTTCGCCCGGTCCCGAACCCTTTAACTCTACCACTACCACTCCCGCAACCACGGTTCACCCGTTGAGGCCGCTGCTGAACAGGACTATCTTTATGCCAATACCATGCTTCGATCCCACTCGGACCCGGCAGTGACCGCGCAGGCGGTGATCAGGCTCGACGGCGTCGCCCGCCGGTTCGGGCAGCGCTGGGTCCTGCGCGGCGTAGACCTCACGGTCGAAGCGGGCGAAGTCCTGGCGATGACCGGCCGCAACGGCAGCGGCAAGACCACGTTGCTGCGCATCATCGGCACGTTGCTGCGTCCGACGCGCGGCACGGCCATGGTGCTTGGGCATGACACGGTGCGGGAAGGCGGCGGGATCCGCGGCCGGGTCGGGCTGCTCGGGCATAACAGCGGCCTCTACGACGACCTCACTGCGGCCGAGAACCTGATCTTCTCCATGAGGATGGCCGGTGTTCCGGCGGACACCCTCGCGATCGAGCGGGCACTCGAGCGCGTGGGCCTCGCCGGTCATACAGGCGAGCGTGCCCGCGGTTTCTCCGCCGGCATGCGTCGCCGTCTCGGACTGGCGCGCCTGCTGCTGCGGCCGCCCACGGTACTCCTGCTCGATGAGCCGTATTCCAGCTTCGACGAGGACGGGATCGACCGCGTGAACGAGTTCGTGGCCGAGGTCGCACGCGCCGGCGGCGTGGTGGTCCTGACGACGCACGATCTGGCCCGCGCTACGGGGATCATGTCCCGGCGTGTGCACATCGAGGACGGCCTGCTCGCCGACGTGGAGAATGCCCGGGCACCCGATATTCAGCCTGCCCGTATCGGGGTGATGCCATGAGCGCCGAGACCATGCGCGTCGGCGCCATCGTGTGGAAGGATCTCACCGCGGAACGGCGTACCAAGGCGAACTTCAATTCCGTCGCGTTCCTGGCAGCACTCATCCTGCTGCTTTTCGGGTTCGCGCTCGGACCGGACACCGAAGCGCTCCGCAACGTCGCCGGCGGCGTGCTGTGGCTGACTGTGCTGTTCAGCGGCGTGCTCTCGTTCAACCGGTCCTACGAACAGGAACTGGAGAATGGCGCGCTCGAGATGCTGCTGCTCTATCCGGGCGACCGCCGCTCGATATTCCTGGGCAAGCTCATCGCCAATCTGACGTTCGTGCTGCTGGTCGAGGCGGTGCTGGTCCCGCTGGCGGCGATACTCTACGACATCCCGATCTGGGGTGTGCTCGGACCGCTGGCTCTCGTGCTGTTTCTGGGGACGTTCGGTTTCGTGACGCTGGGCACGTTCTACGCCGCGATGGCCAGCCGCCTGCGCGCGCGGGAAGTGCTGCTGCCGCTGCTGCTGTTCCCCATGCTGATCCCGCTCCTGATCGCCGCCGTTCAGGCGACCAGTCTCATCCTGTCCGGTGACATGATGGTCGGAGATGCCGCTGGCGGCTCGACCCTGCTCAGCGGTTCGTGGCTGCGCGTCATCGTGGTGTTCGACATCGTCTTCTTCGTCGGCGCATTGTACGCCTTCGAACACGTGATAGAGGATTAACCGTGGATACGAGCTATTCGGACATCGCCGCCGTGCCGCAGCGCCCGAGGTGGCTGCTGCCGTTCGGCATCTTCGCGACTCTGTTCCTCATTGCGTCGCAGGCCGCGGCGCTGCTCATGTCGGCGCCCGACCGCGACATGGGCCACCTCCAGAAGATCCTGTACGTCCACGTGCCGTCCGCCTGGATGTCGATGATCGCGCCGGCCATCGTCTTCGTGGCGAGCGTGCTCTACCTGTGGAAGCGGCAGGCGAAGCACGACATGGTCGCCGCGGCCGCGGCCCAGGTCGGCATCGTCTTTATCGGCCTGACGCTCATCCAGGGCTCGATCTGGGCGCGTCCGACCTGGGGCATCTGGTGGACCTGGGATCCGCGCCTGACCACCACGGCCATCCTGTTCCTGATCTATGCCGGCTACCTCGCACTGCGCGCGTTCGCGGAGGACGAGGACCAGCGCGCCCGGTGGAGCGCGGCCGTGGGGATCATGGGCTTCCTGAACGTGCCGATCGTCTACATGTCGGTGCGCTGGTGGCGCACGATCCACCAGGTGCAGTCGACGCCCGACACCATGGACGCGACGTACAAGCTCGGCCTCCGGCTGAACGCGTTCGCGTTCCTGTTCATTCTCATCTTCCTCATCGCATTGCGTTATTATATCGCAAGGCTCGAGCGTGCTCGCACGGCCGTGCTGGAGGAAAGGACCCTGGCGGGAGACAAGATTCATGTCTGAGTGGTATTACATCTGGCTCGCCCTCGGTATCACGTGGGCGGTGCTCGGCGGCTTCATGCTGATGCTCAATCGGCGACGTATTACTGCGGAGCGCGCAGTTCGTGAGTTGGAACCCGGAGGAGGTGCGTCATGAAGGGTGGCAGGAAGAAAATAGGGGCTGCGCTGGCCCTGATCATTGTCCTCTCGAGCTTCGGCTATCTGGTCTACGGCGGAATAGGCGAGAACATCGTGTACTTCGTGACACCGGGTGAACTGCTCGCGAAGGGCAACGACGCCTACGACCGGCCGACGCGTCTCGGCGGCCAGGTCGTGCCCGGCACGATGGAATGGGACGCGGACGCTCTGGACCTGCGTTTCACGCTACAGGACGAGGACGGCCAGATCCGCGTCCATTCGCAGAAGGCGCCCCCCGCAATGTTCCGTGAGGGAATGGGCGTGATCGTGGAAGGGAAGCTCACCCGCACCGGCGTATTCGAGTCGTCGAGTGTCATGGTGAAGCACTCCAACGAGTACCGTCCGCCCGAGGATGGGCATCCGAAGCCGGAGGACATGTACAAGAGCCTCATCCGCGAGTCGTGAGAATGCTCGTGTCCAGTAACTCGAAGCAGGCATGGCAGGTCGGTGCGCTGCGCGATGTCCTCGGTGACGGGGGCTGCCGGTGATCAGGCTCATCGGACTGTCCGCATGCATTGCCGCGCTCGCCGTCGCCTCATACGGCGTGGTTGCGGCGACGGTCGGCGTGAAGCGACGCGAAGCTGCGCTGGTGCGCAGTGCGCGGTCGGCCGCGTATACGAATTTCGGCCTCATGACTCTCGCCAATCTGGCGATGATCTACGGCCTGATCACGCACGACTTCAGCATCGACTACGTGGCGCAGGTCGGCAGTCGCGCCACCCCGCTGTTTTTCACCATCATCTCGCTGTGGAGCTCGCTCGAGGGGTCCATCCTGTTCTGGGGCTGGGTCCTTTCGTTCTACACCGCGCTCGCGGTGTGGCTGACCGGACCGAAGCTCGGATCGCTCGGTGCGTACGCGAACGCCACGATGCTCGGCGTCGGGATCTTCTTCTACATTCTGCTGGTCGGGCCGGCCAACCCGTGGGGGCTGGTGTCGCCAGCCCCGATGGATGGACCGGGACCGAACCCGCTGCTGCAGAATCACTGGCTCATGGGCGTGCATCCGCCGCTCCTGTACCTGGGTTATGTCGGCATGACCGTCCCGTTCGCGTTCGGCATCGGCGCGCTGCTTTCCGGGCGTCTCGACGACACCTGGCTGCGCGTCACGCACCGCTGGACGGTGGCGGCGTGGGGATTCCTCTCTCTCGCGATCGTCGCGGGGATGTGGTGGTCGTACGAGGTGCTCGGGTGGGGCGGCTGGTGGGCGTGGGATCCCGTCGAGAACGCGTCGTTCATGCCGTGGCTGACGGCGACAGCATTCATGCACTCCGCAATGGTGCAGGAGCGGCGCGGCCTGCTGCGCGTCTGGAACATGTCGCTCATCATCTCGACGTTCCTGCTCACGATCCTCGGCACGTTCCTCACGCGCAGCGGCATCATCTCGTCCGTCCACGCGTTCAGCGAGGGCCCGATAGGGATGTACTTCCTCGCGTTCATCGCCGTCGTGCTCGTCTTCTCTCTCGTCCTGCTGACGGGCCGGTCGAACGAGCTGCGCAGCGAGGGCCATCTCGACACGATGGTCTCGCGTGAGACCGTGTTCCTGGTCAACAACCTGCTGCTCACGGCGTTCACGTTCACCGTCCTGCTCGGCACCATGTTCCCGCTGGTCGCTGAGGCGTTCCGCGGCGAGAAGGTCAGTGTCGGTGCGCCGTTCTTCAACCAGATGACCGTGCCGATCTGCGTGATGCTGCTGTTCCTGGTCGGTGTGGGCCCCATGCTGCCATGGCGGGTGGCCGATCTGAAGGAGTTCAGGCGCAAGGCGCGGCTGCCGTTGATCGCTCTGGTCCTGACGCTGGTCGTCACGATCGCACTCGGGATGCGCAACATCTGGGGCATCATCGCGTTCGCGTTCGCCGCGTGGTCGGCCACCGCGAATCTCCAGGAGTTCGCGCAGGGCACGGCTGCACGTCGCCGCGCGGGCGGCGGCGGCTGGATCGGATCGCTGTTCGGCCTGATCAACGCGAACCCCCGGCGGTACGGTGGCTACGTCGCGCACCTCGGCCTGATCATGTCGGCCATCGGCATGACGGGGTCTTCCGTCCTGCAGTCGGACATCGTCTCCACGCTCCGACCGGGACAGTCGGTGGAGCTGCGCGGGTACAACGTCCGCTTCGATGATCTTCAGGCGATCGACGAGCCCCACCGCTTCGTCGTGCTCGCCAATCTGACCGTGCTGATCGACGATGATGTGGCCGGGCGCATGGATCCGCGCCTGAACTACTATCGCACGCGCGGCGAGGAGGCGATCACGACACCTTCGGTGCGCAGCCGTGCACATCAGGACCTGTACGTGAACCTGCTCGCGTTCGAACAGGACGGATCGACCGCCACACTTCATGTCATTGTCGAGCCGCTCGTCGTCTGGATCTGGATCGGCAGTTTCGTCGTTGCATTCGGCGCGCTGATCACCATGGTGGGCGGCCGTCGCCGCACCCGGCCGCCGCCGGCTCCAAGGCGCCAGACGCTCGTGGGTCAGGAGGCCTGATGAACTGGAACCGGTCACTGATCGGGATCGGTGTCGCATTGCCGATCATCGCGTTGCTCGCGTACGGCATGACGGTCGATCCGAACGAGCTGCCGTCCACGATGCCGGGCCGGGACGCACCGGAGTTCGCCCTGCGTGTGATGGATTCCGCACCGCCGGACACCGTGCGTCTCGCCGACCATCGCGGCGACGTGGTGGTGGTCAATTTCTGGGCGTCGTGGTGCCTGGGCTGTCGCGATGAGCATCCCGACCTGTCACAGACCGCAACGAGGTACGAGGAGCGGGGTGTGAAGTTCTACGGCGTCATCTACAACGACACCGAGGGCAACGCGCGCAGCTGGATCCGGGACATGGGTGGCCAGGCATATCCGTCGCTGGTGGATACCCGCTCACGGACGGCTATCGATTACGGACTGTATGCGGTGCCCGAAACCGTCATCATCGATCAGCTGGGTCGGGTGGCCCACAAGCAGATCGGACCCATCACGGCGCGCCAGCTTTCGGACATCATCGATCCGCTCCTGGCGAATCCGCCGACCGCGGAGACGACAGGCGGTGACGATGGGCAGGCTGACGCCGACACCATCGATGCGCCGCGGGACGCAGAGCCGGAGAACGGTTCCGGTGACGGTGCGAAGTCATGACACGCGGTTCCCGAACGCTCCGACTGGTGGTGACCGCTCTGTTCCCGCTCCTGGCGGCGTCAGGGCATGCGCATGCGGTGCAGATTCCGGCCGGCGATGGTGCCCGGACACAATTTCCGGCTGCCGAAGACAGAGCAACCGCTCAGCCGGCCGGCCCGGCGCAGGACGCAGTGGTACGCGAGACGGAACTGGACAGGCAGGTCAAGGAAGTCTCCGCTGAGTTGCGGTGTGTGGTCTGTCAGGGACTGTCGATCCAGGATTCGCCATCGACGCTCGCGCAGGAGATGCGCGGCGTGGTACGCGAACGGCTGATCGCCGGCGATTCACCGGAGCAGGTGAAGGTGTTCTTCGTCGAACGGTATGGCGAATGGGTGCTGCTGAAGCCGAAAGCCTCCGGATTCAATCTGGTTGTCTACCTGCTGCCGATCGCCATGATCCTGGCGGGTGCGGCGTTCGTGTTTCTGAAGGCGCGCAGCTGGACGCGCGCCGCGCCTGCGGACGGCGGCCCGCCAGCCTGAGCGGCGTCTCCAGCATTTACGGAATGGAGACCGGGGGGTACAGGAGATTCCTGGATACCGTCGTCCCCGGACGGACGATTCACTGGACACTCGTCACGTAAACCTGTCGCCTCGGTACCCGTCAGTCTCGATATCCCCCGTATCCCCGGTTCTCCCTTTCTTTACATACGTACTTACGAATCGAAGCGCAGAACCTTATCAAAAGGCACTTCGCTGTTTCACGTGGTAAACACCTCGAATCACATTGCGATCTGCGCCAGGCTCGGTCGGCCGTGATGGACCCCCGGCCGCCGCGCGGTGTGGTCGCGCCGGCGAGGATCGATCGCAGGACCGGATACTCATCCGCCTCGCAACGTCACAATGGCATGATCGAGGTCGAGCGACTGACCAGTCGAGAAGGAGATCAGCGCCTCACTGTTGACCGCAACACCCCGGGCGGCGTGCCGGCTCGCGAGATCGGCCTGCAACGGCGGTGCAGCGGGCACATCGGGCATGACTCGGCCGGTCGGGTGATGAAACCGCAGGTTGCCGGCAGCGTCGCGTTCGATGCGGAATCCTCCCTCGTGCACCGCGCGATGATGACGACGGCACAACAGCACCAGGTTGGCGAGCGCCGTTGCGCCGCCGTCGGCCCAGTGCACGATGTGATGCGCGTCGCAGTAACGCAGGTCGCAGCCCGGAAACCGGCACCGGCGGTCACGATGCGCGAGCGCACGCCTGATCGCCACCGGCACCGTGCGACTCCGGCGGCCGACGTCTACTGTGCTGCCATTCTCATCGCACGTCATGACGCGGCGGCCGGCATCGCATGCCAGACGGCGGGACGTTTCCGCGGAAACGCGCGCACCACCCGCAATCACCGCCTGGCCCACCGCAGAGTCTGGGCGCAGTGCGGAGTTCTGGCGCGGTCCTGCCGCAGAGTCCTGGCACAGTGCTTCGGCGGAGTCATGGCGCAGTGCCGCCGAGTCCTGGCGCGGTCCTGCCGCAGAGTCCTGGCGCAGTGCTTCGGCGTCGACATGCACGACTACTTCGAACGCCGGACGCACCTTTCCGGCGTCCCGGACCGCGAGCGCGCGTTCCGCGACCAGTCCCAGCGCATCGGCACGCCGCTGCGCGATCGGCGTCGCCACGCTGCGTGAATCCGCGTGAGATGCCTGCCCGGACGTCGAGCCGGATTCCGCGTGAGATTCCGGCCGGGACGTCAAGCCGGATTCCGCCCGCGACTCCGGGCGCCGGCCGAACAGCGCTTCGCCCGCGCTCTCGAGCGCCTGCTCCAGCAGCGCGCCGGCTTCCGGATCGAGACGGCCGCGCACGACATACATGCCGTCTTCATCGATGTAGAGTGACAGATGCCGGGACTCGTGCCGCTCGCATTCAGCACGCTGTTCCTCCAGGCGATCGGCGCGGCGCCACGCGCTCACGATCCGCTCGACCTGCGCAGCCGTGCCGCTGCGCGCCACGTCCAGCAGGTCCGCCTCATTGTCCGGCGTCGCTACGCGCGTGATCGCGCGCACCTTCGCGAACGACAGCTCGCCGGTGCGCATCGCCTCGCTCACGCGCGGCAGTGTGCGCAGCGCACGGGCCGTCCGCACCTTCTCGCGTGCGGCGCCCGCCGCGATGCCCGTGCGCCAGCTCAGCCAGTGCGCGCAGCTGCGAAAGCCGCCGCCACCCCAGCCGCCGCGCTCGTCGAACTCGGCCAACAGGACGAGCAGCTGATACGTCGCCGCGTGAACGTGCGCGGCCAGCGTCGCAATCTCCTCGCCGATCCGCTCCAGCTCCGACGCGTCCTTCACCCGCCGCACCGCATGCGGCGTGGCGAGGGCCACAGCGCCCGACGTCGCGAGTGTCACAGCGTGAGACGTTGCAAGTGGCACAGCGTGGGACGTTGCACGTGGCGGGGCCCGAAGCACTGCGGGCGCGAAGCTTACCATCATTGACCTCCGGTTCGATTTCCTGTGCTGAAATCTAACGGGAGGTTTCGCGGCGCTCCGTACGTGCACAGGAGGGGCGCGGCGGCCATGGATCGAGTGTCGACGTGCGCGCATGCGTTTGTAGCGGGTACACGCAAGCCTGAGCCGCGGCGCGGAGGCTCTCGCGCACACTCCGGGACATCCGCAGGAACGCGCGTGAAAACCTGTCAAGCCCCCTGTTTGGGACAGGGACGGTTGCGTAGCCGACCGCGCCGACCCGCGCCGACATGCGCATCATGATCGTCCCGACGTGCGACGTGGGCAAACGCTCAGCGTCGGTACCAGGCGTGCTGTAGCAGCCGGGCGTGCACGGCGCGCG
>JAGTUV010000408.1 GCA_018224305.1 Gemmatimonadota bacterium | reverse complement strand
GCAGCCGCCGCAGTCCCGTTGTCCGTGTTCGCGACTGTGTCTGAAGCGAAAGCGTACAGGACGTCGCCCAGCAGCGTGTACTCCGTCAGCAGTTCGCTCGCGTCGAAGTCCTGGCTGAAGCGCAGCTCACTGTACTGCCGCGCCGCTGCGATGAAGGGAGCATCCCCTGCGTTCGCCGCCGGCTGTGCGATGTGATCCGCCACGGCATTCACGAGTGAGGTTGCGAAGTCGAGCAGTTCGTCGGCGGGGAAGCTGCGCCCGCCGGAGGTATCCGCCTGTTCGCCTGCACTCTCGATCCAGCGACGGGCAATGCCGGCACTGTCCTCGTGCATGCGCGCGGCAAGATCGGCGGCGAAGGGACCGGGTTCTGTAATATCCATCCGTCCGGGTGGTAAAAGGTCCGGCGGCTGGGAGAGCAGGAAACGAGCCAGTCCCGGGTCAGGCGCTCCGGGCGGGAAGCAGAGTGGTGAGCGAGCAGAATGAGTCGGCTGTACCGCGCCGGAGGACCACGCGGCGCGCAGCGAGCCGCTCCAGGGCAGCGACGACGCCCGGTGCGGCGACATTGAGCTCCACGGCGACGTCATCGGCACGTCCGAGCCGCACACGCTGCAAGGCGTGCCATGCATCATGCTCGAGGGGATCGGCCCGCCCCAGCAGCGTGAAGCCGCCCTCGACCTCGGCTACGAGCACGAGACCGTGGCGGTTGAGCACTTCATCGATGGGGTCCCTGTGCTGCTCGCGGAGCCCGCGCGCCACGAAATAGGCGTCGGCGGGACGGTCCGCCATCTGGTAGCGCTGGATGAGCTTCGCAACGGCCTCGTCGGCACAGCTGTAGTCGAGAACGACGACCTGCGTGAAGTCGAGCACGGAAAGGCACACGGAGCCGATCTCTCCAATCTGACTCTCGATGCCGAGCCGCAGTGCGCGGCCTGTCGGACGGGTGACCAGATGCGAATAGAGGCTCGCGACCGACCTCTGCACGAGTGTCTGCAGGTCAAACGAGAATGGAATGACGTTGCCGGAGCTGTGCATCAGCGACCTGCTTTCCCCGTCGCAGCAGCGGGCTGCGTTGCATTGGTATCGACGAGTGCCGGGAGCACAATACCGATCTGCGCACCTGGAAGGTACGGCAGATCCTTCTCCAGCGGAACTCCCTCGTCCCATGCCGGCACATCCATGATGCGCGCGGTACCGCTGCGGATCGAGATGCGACCGCCCCAGCGCGCGACATACTTGCGGATCTGCTGGATGCCCTGGCCGCGGCCGGGATCGTGGAACCGGGTCTGCCCGTGCATGAACGCAGCCTCGAGGGCGGCCCCGTCATCCCAGTGGTCGTAGCGGGCTGCATGTGCGCCGGCGAGCGATGCACGGAACCCGATGCCGAGATCCATCACGGCGATCACGACTACCTTGCGGCCGATCTTCTTCGTCCAGCTGTAGGTCTGCGTCGCGACCCAGCCGCTGGACTCGGCGTGCTCGATGATGTTCTGGCAGACTTCCGACAGTATCACGCTGAACTGGAACGCCTCGCGCATCGGATAGTTCAACTGACTGGTCAGGATGTTGAGGCCGCGACGATTCACCAGATCAACGACGGTGTGTACGTCGGCGTGCGAGTTGATCGGCGTGATCTCGAGCAGTACGTCCGACACTCCGTCGCTGCGTGGCCGCGGTCGCGAACCGTGCAGTTCGAAGATCGGCTCCGCGTGCTCGAAGAAGCCCATGCGGCCCATGTAACTGACGACATCGGCGGAATCGGGCAGCTTCAACACGGCACGCTCCGACCTGCGGCGCGCCACTTCACCGAGCGCGAGCAGGCCCACCATACCGTAGGGGTCGGCCCAGCGTATGTGCGTCGCATCGAACAGCAGCCGCCCCCCGGGCGCCGCATCCAGGCTCTGCACGATCGGCTCGAAGTAGCGCTCATCGAGCGATGCCGGAAGTGTTATTACGTTCACGTACCGATTCGACCCTGCAAATGATGATGAAGACCCGTCGCGCCGCGATGCTCGACGTTGCGTGCTGCCGCGGCATTCGCACGCCGCATGGCCGTTTCCAGATCCCGCTGCGTCAGCAGGTTCGCGAAGAAGCTCGCGCCCCAGACGTCGCCGCAGCCCGTCGGATCACCTTCGCGCGGGACCAGGTCCGGTGGCACGTGCCCGGTGCGGACCGCGCCTGTGTCGGCCGCGTCCGACACGGCGGGCGCGTGGAGTCGCGTGCGGCGCCACGTGCGCGGATCGGCGTCCAGGCCGGCCACGGCGAAAAATGCCGAGCCGCGGTCCCCCAGCGTAACCAGCATCAGTCGCGGCGCCTCGCCGACCACATCGGCAGCCAGGAGCCACGGGTCACCCCATGCCTGGGCAAGTGTGGCCAGCTCGTCCTCGTTGACCTGTACCGCATCGAAGCAGCGCAGCCATTCGCGCCAGGCCTCGAGCGGCCGGGGCACGCGCACGCCGCCGGGACCCATGCCGAGCAGCAGCGAGTGGATATCGGCGTAGATGGGGCCCGTGAAGTGGGCGCGGAGCGCCTGCGCCGTGTCCAACTCCATTTCGAAGCCCGAAATGAAGTTAATGTAAAGAGCGTCGAGATCCTTCACTCTCGTCTCGAGCTCGGCCCAGGTCCACGCCCCGACGCCACCGGTCAGGCTCTCGCAACGCCGCTGGTTGTCTGTATAGCGGAGCTCGACGCGATTATTGGGCTCGGTGACGACGGCAATGCCGGCGTCGAGGTCCATGCGCGGCAGCGTGCGCAGGAAGCGAAAGGCGCGCTCGGACAGGTCGGAGCCGAGGCGGATGAGCGGCACCACCGTCGCGTCCGGGGGGCAGGCCGCGGCAGCCGCGGCGAGTGCGTAGGAGATGCCGCCCCACTCCTCGATCGGCACGGACCGGCCGTCGCGCGAGATGATGCGGTCCCAAACCATTGTGCCCAGGACACCGAACCGCATCAGACCGCGCCGTACGTCTCCTTCTTGAACACCGCGATGGCGCCGATGAGGCCGGCCGTGCCGGGCAGCTGCGCCGAAACGATCTGGCAGGCCTCCTGCGCGCTCTTGAATGCGCGCTTCCGTACTTCGGCCCGCAACGGCTCGAACAGGTGCTCCCCCGCGCGTGTCACTCCGCCGGCGATCACGACCATGGCCGGATTGAGCACATTGATGATGCTGGCGACCCCGGCGCCGAGCAGCTTCGCGGTCTCGCGCATCACGTCGTTCGCGTACGGATCACCGAGCACAACACCCTCATAGACGGTGGCGGCGGTCAGATTCTCGAGCTTGCCATCGACCAGCGCGGGCAGCAGTGACTCGGCGCCGGCTTCGATGCCCTCGATCGCGCGCAGCGCGATCGCCGGTCCTGATGCGTACGCCTCCAGACAGCCATAGTTGCCGCAGTTGCACCTGCGGCCGTTCGCCTCGATGGTCATGTGACCGATCTCACCCGCGGCATCGCTGACGCCGTGGAATATCCGTCCGTTCAGCACGATCCCGCCGCCGATACCGGTTCCGAGCGTGACGCCGACGAGCGTGTCGACGTTGCGTCCGGCACCCAGCCACCATTCGCCATACGTCGCACAGTTCGCGTCGTTGTCGAGTGTGGCCGGGAGACTGACGCCGTTCGAAATCAGATCCCGCAGCGGGAAATTGCGCCAGCCGAGGTTCGGCGTGTTGATGACCGTGCCCGTGGCGCGGTTCAGAGGGCCTGGAGACCCGATGCCGACGCCGGCGAAGTCGTCACGTGTGCCGCCGTGGGCAGCGATTACCTCGGCGATCGACTCCTCGATCAGACCCACGATCCGGTCGACGACGAACTTGGCGCCGCGCTGCGCTTCGGTCGGCACGTTCCGGCAACCCAGCACATCCCCCCTGCCGCCGTCGATCGGGAGCACGCCGACTACGATGTTGGTGCCGCCGAGATCCACGCCCACCACCCACCGCTTGTCGAGCGGCACGGCACGGTCGAGGTCGTTGGTTCCTGATGATATGATGGGTGCGTTACTTCTCACGACGCCTCTCGGTGGCGGCCTGGCCGCGCGGCCAGGCTGGAATCCTGATGTGACATCTGGCACTGGACGGCGTGTTGCGCAAGCCCGGTCCGAGCCGGCGGACTCGAGACATCACCCCTGTTGTGGCCGTGTCGACCGCCCGGCAGCGGCGGTTCCGCCCCCGACTTCCACTACGCGCAGCGTCGAATCTGCCGTCAGTTCCGCTATCCCCAGCCGCGCGCGGACCTCCCCGTTCCGGCGGATCCGCTGCTGAATCTCGCGATTCCGCTGCACGACGTCCGGAACGCGGTACGGCCTGTCGTGATGAAGGTGAAGGCAGATCGCACGATGGCGGATCTGGCGACCCTTCACGCCGTGATTCTCCAGACGGAAGCCGAGCGCGCGATCGAGGCCGCCATAGCCCATCTCGCCCTCGAAACCGTTCACCTCGAACAGCGCTTCACGGGCAGCGGACGCATTGTTGCCGTGGAAGTGCGCGGCCGTCGGCGTGAGCGCGTCGAACAGCGCGGCCAGCCGCTGCGAGCGCACCAGGCGCAGCGCGCGCCTGCCGGGTCGCCACCCCTGCGCACGCAGCCAGTCGAGTTCGGCGAAGCGTCCGCTCACCACATCGTCGATCGTGATGGCTGCCGACACATCCTCCGGCAACTTCAGATACCCGCCGGCCAGATAGCGTCCGGGCTGCGTCAGTGAATAATGGACCTCCAACAGGTCACTGCGCGGTATGCAGTCGCCATCCGTGAAGAGCAGATGATCGCCGCGCGACGCGACAATGGCCCGGTTCAGGATCTCCGTCTTGCGGAATCCCCGATCCTCGTGCCACACGTGCAGCAGATTCAGACCCGTCTCCTTCTGCACCCGGCGGATCACTTCCGCGGTCTCCGGTCCGGACCCGTCATCCGCTACGACGATCTGGAAGTCACGGCGGCTCTGCACGCCGTAACCACGGAGCACGCGTTCCAGAAAGTGCGGCTTGTTGTACGTCGATATGATGACGGAGAAGTGCATGGCCGGGTCCGAGCTCACGTGCAGAGAACTTCGCTGGCCGACTCCAGGTCCGTGCCGGCTACCGGTCGGAGCGCGTACCCCCGCTCACGCAGCCAGCCGAGGCATTCCGTGTGGACCTGCGACCCGTGTGTGGAAAGGAAAATGACCGGGCGGTGCGCACCGATGATGTGCTCCGCT
>JAGTUV010000407.1 GCA_018224305.1 Gemmatimonadota bacterium | reverse complement strand
GCCCTCGCCGGCGAGCTCGTCCTCCGCCTGCTCCACCGTCGCGCCCGGACCGAGCCGCGCGGCGATGCTCAGGAAGCGCTGGTCACTCTCCAGGAAACCGGCCATGTAAACCTGCGGCGCGATCGCGTGCAGGACCCAGATGTCGGCCGTGCCGCTCACACCGCGAAAGTGCGGCGGCGCGACACCGACGACCGTCAGCGCGATGCCGTTCACGTGCACGATCCGACCGGCAACGCCCGCGTCACGGCCGAAGCGTGCCGTCCACAGATCGTGGCCGATCATCACGACCGGCGCCGCCGTGCGCTCATCATCCTCCACGAAGTTGCGGCCGGATACGGGCGTGACGCCGAGCAGCGGCAGATACGACGACGAAATCAGTTCGACGCGCGCGCGCTCCGGGTCGCTCCCGGACGCTGTCAGGTTCACGTCATCGCCGTACCACGCGGCCACGTCCGTCAGCGACGTCAGGGTCGAGCGCAGAGCAGCATACTCCGGCGGTGACCACCGGAACGGCACGCCCGTCTCGCGCTCCTGGTACAACGTGACCAGCCGGTCAGGGTCGGAGTAGGGAAGCGGGCGCAGCAGCGTCGCATTCACCAGCCCGAACATCGCTGTGTTCGCGCCGACTCCGAGCGCGAGCGTCAGCACCGCGATCACGGTGAACAGCGGCGTCCTGCGCAGCGAGCGCGCGGCCTGTCGGACGTCCGTGCGCAACTCGTCCATCACACGCAGACCCCGACCCGCGCGGCCCTCCTCGCGGTACCGATCGACAGCGCCGAACTCCAGACGCGCCCGCCGCCGCGCTTCACCCGGCGACAGGCCACCGCGCTCGAGATCCTCCGCGCGCATATCCATGTGCGCGCGGAACTCTTCCGCCATCTCCATGTCGATGCGTCTACCGGCGCGCCCGCCATGCAGCCACGACCGCAGCCGACTCAGCGCGCCACGCATCACGCCTCCTGCGTCGTGAACGTCAGCGACATCGCCACCATTAAACGGCCTCAGTCATGGTGCTCTCCATAATAGGTTAGGAGAAGGATGGCCCGACCGGCCCGTCACTGTCAAGGTGGCCGGGACGGCGGCGGACTCGAACAGTCAGGCCGCAGGCACGCAACGCGCCGTCGCGGCCGCGAATCGTCCATTCGGCGCGCCACGACTGTCAGGATGGAGGATTCGCAGCGCCATGCGCTGCGAAGTTTCATTGACCTTCACCGTCGAGGCTCCGATGGAAAGTTCGCCGCGCATGGCGCGGCGAATCCACCAATCCGTATGCAGAGTGGTCGATTGGCCGGCCTGTCACGGACCGCTGACACCGTCACGTAGTCGCTGACACTCGTCCCCACCTGGGCCGCGGCGCCCACGGAGTCGCTCGAGGATGGCGTCGGTGACGCCGCGGAAGGTGATGGTACGATCGGCCATGACTGCACTATGCAACTATTCCAAGCGTCGGATACTCCGACCCGGTCGCGGGCTGCCGGCGGGTGGCCGCCGATTCAATGGCGCCGTCAGATATATACCAACCCGGGCTGGCGGAGGGGTGGTGGACGATGGACGTCGCCAGGCGCCGTCTGCAGCGCCCCGACGCCGGCGGGCAGGGTAGCTGGGCATACTTCGACAGCGGAATGCGCCGTGAATCGGACACCACGCCGGTCCGAGGCAGGGGTGGGCTACGATCGACGTCGTGAATCCGGCCACGGGCGGGGACCGCCGGCCATGGCCTGCCCGCCGAGAGTGTGCCACCATGCCGGCCGCGCCCCATCGCCCCGACCTCCGCTGCGGAATCCCGCCACCCCGCTGGACCCGCCCCGAAGCGCCCGCGTCCCGGTGCGAACGCGCGCCGCGCCGGACTGCAACCCGTCCCCTCACGCATGCGCACGCGCGCTCCGCGCCGGACTGCAAGCCGTCCCCTCACGCATTCCGCAGCACGTCCACACAGTCCGCGCGCGCCGCGCGCATCGCCGGGAGGAACGCTGCAGCACCTGCAGCGGTGAGCAACAGCACGGCCGCCGTCGCGAACGCCGCCGCATCGAAGGAGCCCACGCCGAACAGCATCGACTCCATGCCTCGTGCCGCGAGCGCTGCGGCGAACATGCCGATGAGCACGCCGAGTGCGACGATGACGAGCGTCTCGCCCATCACCATGCCGACGAGACGCGAGCGGGAGGCGCCGAGCGCGGAGCGGATGCCGAGTTCGGGCGCGCGCTGTTCGACAGTGAACGATACGATCGTGTAGACGCCGAGACCGGCGAGCAGGAGTGCGAGCAGCGAGAATGCGGTCATGAGGCGTGTGATCATGCGCGCACCAGCGAGCGCATCGCCGAAGTGGCTGTCGAGCGTCATCGAGCGCGTCACGGGCAATGCCGGGCGGACGTCGCGCAGAGCGATGCGCAGCGGTTCGAGGAGCAGCGCGGGGTCGCCGGTGGTGCGTGCGACGATCATGAAGCTGACCGGTGCGACCTGGCCGGCGGAGTAGTAGATCATCGGCACAGGCGCTTCGTCGAGACTCGTGACGCGTGTGTCTGCGACGACGCCGACCACCTCGCGCCAGCCGTCGGGCGCGGACTCCGAGCGGATGCGGCGACCGAGTGCGTTGCCGCCCCAGAAGACGCGTGCGGCCGTCTCGTTGACGACGATGACGCGCGGCGATTCGGGCCGGTCGTCCGCCGTGAACGAGCGGCCCGCGAGCAGCGGGATGCCCATGGTCGCGAAATAGCCGTCGCTCACGGTTGCGTAGTCGAGTTCGACCGAGCCTGTTCCGGCCGCCGGTACGTACCCGTCGACCACCTGCGTGGTGGTGCCTGCGCCCTGCACGGGGAGCCGCGTCGTGAGTGCGACGCGTTCGACGCCGGGAACCGCTGCCAGGCGCTCCAGCACCTGCGACGTCGCGATGCCGGCCTGGTCGTCCGTCACACCGCCCTGCTGGAGGTCGGTGCCGAGCACGGCAATGCGTTCGACATCGACGCCGGAATCGACGCGCTGGATGTTGGCGAGGCTGCGCGTGAAGAGTGCGGCCGAGACGACGAGCACGAGTGAGACGGCGACCTGCATCGTCAGCAGTCCGCCGCGCAGCAGCGAGACGCTGCGGCCGGCCGAGCGGCCGCGTCCCTCATCACGAAGCGATGTGCTGATGTCCGTCCGCGTCGCGCGCAGTGATGGCAGCAGGCCGAAGAGCAGGCTGGTGGCGATGGCGAGCAGCACGCTGAAGATGATGACGCGGTAGTCGATCCCGATGTCGAGGCCCGCACCAGGAATCGGCAGCGGCAGACTCGGGATGATGTTCAGCGACCAGCCGGCGAGCACCAGGCCCGCGACCGCGCCAGCACCGGAGAGCAGCAGCGCCTCGAACAGCATCAGTCGCATGACGCGACCGCGACCGGCACCCAGTGCGAGCCGCACGGCCACTTCCGAGCGACGGGCGATACCACGAACGAGCAGGAGATTGCCGAGGTTGGAGCATGCGAGCAGCAGTACCAGCGCAGCGACGGTGAACAGGGCGACACTCGCCGAGCGCAGCGCGCCATCGACGCCGGGGTGGAAGCGTATCTCGTCGTGCGCGAACACGGTGATGTCGCGACCGCGGTTCAGGTCCGGGTATGCGTCGGCGAGGTGAAGTGCGAGCGCGTGCATGGCGGCACGCGCGCGCTCGACGGACACGCCGGATGCGAGCCGCGCCTTCACCTGGTACCAGTGGTCTTCGCGTCGATCCAGATTCGCCACGCGATACGGACCGCCCACCGCGACGCTCGAGATCGACAGCCACAAGTCCGTCACCAGTGCACCCGCCTCGCCGTTGAAGTTCGCCGGGCCGATGCCGATGATGGTGACGGGCAGATTGTTCAGCCGGATCGTGCGACCAATGACGTCCGGAGCCGCACCCATGCGTGCGCGCCACGTGCGATCGCTCACCACTGCGACCATCTCCGATCCCACCTGGTCGTGCTCCGCCGAGAACCAGCGTCCGCGCGCGGGCTCGAGGCCGAGCACAGGTAGATAACTCGCGGTCGCAAACTCGATCGCGACGTCCTGCGGACCGTCGGCCATGTCCCACGTCGCGTCGCCGGACGACGTCGCAGCCACTGCCGCGAACACGTCGGTCATTGCCGCCATGTCACGATACGCGGGGAACGATGTCGAACTGGGATTGCCATCGTCGGAGTCCTCGTAGATGTGGACGACAGACTCCGGGTCGGCAAACGGTGTGGGCCGGAGCAGCAGCGCATCGACGAGACTGAAGACCGTCGCGTTCAACCCGATACCGATGGCCAGGATCGCGATGGCTGCAATCGTGAAGAGCTTCGTGTGGCGCAGACGACGCGCGGCGTAACCGAAATCCTGTAGCAGGTCGGACATGGGAGCGTCGCTCCTTCCACGGCGGCTTCTCTGTGTGTGCGCAGTGCGGACTCGCTGTGCGCTTGCAGTGCTGATTCGCTGTGCGCGTGCAGTGCGATGCTCGGCGAACGCAGTCCGTGCGACATCGCCCACGGTTCTCGACCAGAGCGCGGCGACACCGACCGTCCCGCGCCGCTCACGCGCGCGGTCCAGTCGCGCGAGGAAGAACGCCGTCATCTCATCGCCGTACGCCGCGCGAAACGGCGGGGGGTAGAGACCGAGCAGACGTCGAAACAGCGGCGCATGTAAGCCACTCAGACGTCGAAACAGCGGCGCATGTAAGCCACTCAGACGTCGAAACAGCGGCGCATGTAAGCCACTCAGACGTCGAAACAGTCGCGCCCGCAATGCACTCCGATCGATAGGCGCGGTCATCGTGCACGCTCCGGCAGGAGCTTCCGCGCGCGGGCCACTTCGACCAGTCGCTCGAGTCGCGCAGCCTCACTCGCCACGCGACGACGACCGGCTGCCGTGATCGCGTAGTACTTCCTTCGCGGGTCGGCGTCGGCGTCCGGCGCGCGGGTCTCCCGTATGTGACCCTCCTCCACCATCTCCTTGAGCGATCGATACAGCGTGCCCGGTCCGAGATCGACCGCGCCGTGTGTGGTTGCCTCCACCCAGTCGGCAATGCCGAGGCCGTGCAGCTCGCCGTCGGCGAGGGCGAGGAGGATGTGGAGGACGGCGGGCTTGAGCGGTTCGGTGGGCATGGGTGTGGTCTCCCGGATGGTTGAAGTATCCGGCGTAGATATATCCGATGTGGATATGTGGGGCAAGGGGGATGTGGCGATGGAGACCGGGCGACAATTGACGGCGACGTCAGGTGTACGCCAACCCCAGCTTGGCGGAGCGTGGCGCACGATTGACGTCGCCAGGCGCCGTCTGCTTCACCCCGACCCGCGCGGGCGGAGTACCTGGGCCCACTCCGACAGCGGAATGCGCCGTGAATCTTACACCACGCAGGCCCGAGGCAGGGGTGGGCTATAGTCGACGTCAGCTATACCGGCCGCGCAGCGCGACGTGGGGTAACGCCGCCGTCGCGGAGGCGAGGGCGGTCCGGGCGGTGAAAACCCGTCACGACACCGCGCGCAGAAGCGCCTGTGGCAAATAGTCCGCGCAATGCGCGGTCAATGTGCTTCATCGGCTCGCGCCGGCCTGTGGTATGGCGGATTGCCCGCGCAATGCGCGGGCAAACTGTTCAAGTGAATCGGAAGCCGGTGTCCGCCGTCCGGCGCCCGGTCCCGAGGGTCGCGCCAGGCACCTGATCCCGCGCCGCGATCAGAGCGGCGTACCGAGGCCGGCAGCCGCGGCGACTTCCCTCTGACTGTCGTCCAGCGTCAGGAAGTCCAGCTCGCCGATCGCGGTGTACAGATGGAGCGCACACGACACGTGCCAGAGATCGGCGCCGCGCAGGTAGCCGGCTTCCAGCACCTGTGCGATCTCCCCGGTCAGTCTCCGTGCCGGAAGCACCCAGCCGATCGCGCGGACGAGATCCTGCTGCCAGGCGACGCGCTCGCGCGCGAACGCGGCGCGCAGCTCCGCCTCCAGAAGGTTGGCCGAGTACAGCCGGTCGTACGATTCCAGCCGCGAGCGCACGGCCGCCGCTCCGGGCTCACCGAACGCCAGCGCTACCAGGCACGAGGGGTCGACGTAGGCGTAGCTCAGCTGTCGCGCTCCGCGAGAAACCGCTCGAGTGCACCCCTGCGCCGGACGATCGGGTCGGGCAGCCGCACTGCATCCGCGTCGGCGGGGACCAGCACACCGCTGGCCTCGAGCTCCGCGATGCGCTTTGCCGCGGGCGATCCGGCCGGTTCAATGGGCCGTATCTCGGCGACGGCCTCGCCGTGGTAGGAGATCGTGATGGTATCGCCTCGCTCGCGCACGGCGCGGACGATCTCGGAGAACTTCGCCTTGGCCTCATAGATGGAATAGACGCGTTTCACAGAGCAAGTCTAGTCAGACTAGTCAGAAAACGCAACGATCTTCACAACCCTGGACGAGGGCTGCCTTCACCAGATTGGCGGCATCCCGCTCCGGCTCGACGATGCTCAGTTCTGCCAGCACAGTAATCGCTTGCGGCGGGTGCGTAACGCGCGTGCGTGGGCAGGCGCGCATGCGCTCACGTGCCCATCGCCATCGCGACGTGCGTCAGGGAAGGGATCCGCCCGCCGCCACTACCACGACTGCCGGACCCGCCGCGGGCACGGTGATGGCTTCGACGCGCGTGATGCGCCGCTCACCGTGCGCAGGCGCGATCACTTCGACGTCGATGACGGCGGCATCCGCCACGCCGATGTGAACCGGCTGCACGTTCTGACTGTTATAGCCGGAGCCGGCATCGACGAGCCGCGTGCCGAGCAGTGTACGCGTGCCGGCGCGATACACGCGGACCTCCGCGCCCGGCAGCGCGCGACCGCGCGCATCCATAACGCGGATCGTCCAGCCGCGCGCCGCTGCGCTGCGCTCCAGCAGATTGCGCAGCAGCGGATGCGTCGCACCCGGCGCGGTGCCGGCGAGCGCGAGATCGAGGTCACCATCGGCATCCGCGTCCGCCCACTGCACACCATGACTCGCCTGGATGTCGCGGATGTTCGCGGGAGTCTCGTTGCTGAAGCGCGTGCCCGTGTTGCGGAAGAGAAAGTCCGGATGGCTGACGCCGCGCGTCACCGTGCCGTTGACATAGAGGTCGAGTCGGCCGTCGTGATCGATGTCGGCGAAGGCGCACGTGTCGTAGCGACCGTCGATCGCGATGCCCCACGCCTGCGATACATCCTCGAAGCTGCCGCCGCGGTTCAGGAACAGGCCGTTCGGCCCGTAGTTCGCGAAGAACAGGTCGAGCCGGCCGTCGCCATCGACATCGGCCGCGCACGGCCGCACCGTGCCGTTCGTCGCATCGCCCGGCGCACGCCCGCCCCACGACAGGCCGAGTGCTTCGGCCACGTCGGTGAACCGCGTGCCATCGTTGCGGAAGATCCAGTTCGCGTCGCCATCCATGTTGCCGACGACGACATCGAGATCTCCATCCTCATCGTAGTCGAGCCACACCGCGCCGACGCTGCGTCGCGCATCGTCGAGTCCCAGCTGCTGCGCGACATCGGTGAAGCGGCCGTCATCATTGCGGAACAGCGCGTTCGCGCGGTCGCGGAACGCGACGAAGAGATCCACGTCGCCATCGCCGTCGAAATCGATCCAGACCGGCTGCCGAACGGCGCCGGAATCGACGACGAGACCTGCTTCGGCGGTGATGTCGGTGAACCGCGCACTGTCGTTGCGGTACAGGCGCAGCACGCCGCCGTCGCCCGGTGTGAAGCCGACCAGCAGGTCGGCATCGCCGTCGCCGTCGAAGTCGCCCCACGCCGACGCCCGCGTCGGCCGCGCATCCGCGATGCCCGCCTGCGCAGCGCGATCCTCGAACACGCCGCCGTCGTTGATGTACAGCCGGTTCGGAGTGCCGTTGAAACCGACGAACAGATCCACATCGCCGTCGCCGTCCACATCCGCCCACGCATTCGCCAGCGCGCCGCCCGCCGAGAAGAGGTCAGGCTGCACCGGCTCGAAGCCGGGCAGCCCGGCGAGGATCAGGCTGGCCGGGAGAAGCAGGATGAGGACGCGCATGTCGTCATGATAGCCATGCGGATCACGGTCTGCGAGGTGGTGGGCCGCTCAGCTCCCGTGCGGGCGCAGGACCTCCCATTCCTCGATCAGGGGGCGCCATACGGCCAGTGCCTCATGCGGTTCGGATCCGGCGATCCGGTGGAGCGTCGTCCCGACAGCCAGGAAATTCGATTCGCCATGCGCCAGATCGCCGCCCGGCTGTCCCTGGTCCAGACATCCGGTATTGCGGCTGATGGTGAGATAGGGCTCCGGGGACACAGCCGATGGATCGGCGTATCCCGCTGTGCCACCGACAGGTGCGAACGTGGCGCCGCCGATCCGGTGAACGCCGTGGTCGCGGCGCGCAGGGCGTGGACGTCGCCGGCCGGCAGCATATTGCTCCGGCGACCG
>JAGTUV010000406.1 GCA_018224305.1 Gemmatimonadota bacterium | reverse complement strand
GCGCGCCGACCGGACAGATGTCGACGATGTTGCCCGCCCACAGATTGCCCTCGACACCGTGCTCGTAGAACGTATCGATCACCGAGCGATGGCCGCGCTGCACGACGCACAGACGGTCGTCCTGCGCAACCTCGCGCATGAAGCGAACGCAGCGCGTGCACATGATGCAGCGGTCCCCATCGTAGAGGATGTCACCGCCGAAATCGTCCTGTCCGAGCACGCGCTTCGGCTCCAGCGAACGCCCGTGCTTCGGGCCTTCCGCATGCGTGAAATCCTGCAGCTTGCATTCGCCCGACTTGTCGCAGACCGGGCAGTCGAGCGGGTGATTGATCAGGTAGAACTCGAGCGTGCCCTTGCGTGCCTCGCGGGCGCGCTCGCTCTCCGTATGGATGACCTGACCCTCCGCCACCGGTGTCACACACGCCGGAGCCAGCTTCGGCGCGCCCTCCACCTCGACCAGGCACATCCGGCACATCGCCGGGGCGGACAGACCGGGGTGATAGCAATAGTGCGCGATGCCGACGCCGAGCTGCTCGGCGGCTTCTATGATGCGCAGGTTCTTCGGAACGGCAGCCTGCACGCCGTTCACGGTGATGTTGACGGTCTCTTCGGTCTGCTCGTTGGCCAACGTATTCCTCCGGGCCGTTTTCAGACGGCCGCCGCCGCGGGCTCCGCGCGGCGGATCAGGGCCAGGTACTCGTCCTTGAACTTTGCAATCGAACTTGCGACCGGTGCTGCAGCCGAGTCGCTCAATACGCAGATCGTGGTGCCGGTCATGTTCGTGCCGATCTCCAGCAACTGATCGAGGTCCTCCTGCCGCCCGTAGCCGTCCTCGATGCGTCGCAGGATGCGCGCGAGCCACTGCGTCCCCTCACGACACGGGGTGCACTGGCCGCACGACTCGTGGGCGTAGAACTCGACCATGCGCCGGACCTGCTTCACCATGTTCGTCTGATCATCCATCACGATCACGGACGCCGTTCCGAGCATCGTTCCTGCCGCGGCGACGCTCTCGTAGTCCATCGCGATGTCGATTTCGTCCGCAGCCAGGATCGGCACGGAACTGCCGCCGGGAATGACCGCCTTCAGTTTCCGGCCATCACGAATGCCGCCGCAGACATCGTAGATGAGGTCCTTCAGCGGAAAGCCGAGCGGCAGCTCGAAGTTGCCGCGCCGCACGAGATGGCCGGACATGTTGAACAGCTTCGTGCCCGGACTCTTCTCCGTGCCCCACTGCCGGTACCAGTCGGCGCCGTTCGTAATGATGTGCGGCACCGCGCAGACCGTCTCCACATTGTTGATAGTGGTCGGCTTGCTGAATGCACCCATCACGGCCGGGAACGGCGGCTTGATGCGCGGCTGGCCGCGTCGGCCTTCGAGCGAGTTCATGAGCGCGGTCTCTTCGCCGCAGATGTAGGCGCCCGCACCGAGGTGCAGTGTCACATCGATCGATATGCCCGAGCCCATGGCGTCGGGACCGGCGATGCCGGCCGCGTACACTTCCTCGATCGCGCGGCCGATGATCTGCGCGGGCTCGAAGAACTCACCGCGGATGTAGATGTAGACGTGCTTCGCGCGGATGGCGTGCGCCCCGATCATCGCGCCTTCGATCAGCTGATGCGGCGTCCAGCGGCACAGCTCGCGATCCTTGAACGCGCCCGGCTCCGACTCGTCGGCGTTGATCAGAAAATAGTGCGACTGGCGGCTGTCGTCCTTTGGCATGAACGACCACTTGACGCCTGTCGGGAAGCCGGCACCGCCGCGGCCGCGCAGGCCGCTGTTCTTCACGATGTCGACCACCTCGTTCGGCGCCATGCCGAGCGCTGTCTTCAACGCCGCGTAACCGCCACGCTTCTTCCAGCCCTCGAGCGTGCGCGCTTCGGGATCACCGAAGTGCTCGCTCAGAACACGCGTCTCACGCTCGTGCCTGTACGGGTACGCCATCAGCCCTGCCCCTCGCTCGAAGGACGGTCCGACGCCGGCGGCCGCGCCGCGGCCGGTGGCGTCCGGTCACCGCCTGCATACGGGTTCGATTCCGGTCCCACTGTCTCGCCCGGCGCACCCGGATCATCCGGCACTTCGACTTTACCGGCACCATGTCTCGCTTCGGGCGGCTTCACGTCCACTGGTGCCGGCTTCCTGCGGATCGGACGCTCCGTGCGCAGCTGTTCGAGGATCGCCGGCACTTCGGCGGTCGTCACGTTCTCGAAGTAGCGCTCGTTGATCTGCACTGCGGTCGGGAACCCGCACGCGCCAAGGCACTCCGCCTCGATCACGGTGAACGCACCGTCGAAGCTGATCTCGCCGGACTCGGTGCCCGCGGCCTTGAGAAACTCCGCCATCACCTCATCGCCGCCGCACAGATTGCATGCGACGTTCGTGCAGACCTGGATCAGGAAATCACCGACCGGCTGCTTGTTGTACATCGTGTAGAACGTCGCCACGCCGCGCACGTACGTGGGCGACAGATCCAGTTCTTCGGCGACCGTGGCCATCGCCTCGGCATCGACGTGGCCGCGAATCTCCTGCGCCAGGTTCAGCAGCGGCAGCAGCGCGCCCTGCGGCTCCGGATAGCGCGACTTGATCTTCTCGGCCCGCTCGCGGTACGGCCCCTCGAACAGCCGTGCCGCAGGGTCCTTCTGCAACAGCTGATAGGGGTAGGACGCAGCAGCGCCCGCCTCCCGTCCCTCCGGTGGACGACGGCCGACGTAAGCACTGCCACGGATGTCCGCCTCGCTCAGGTGGCTGAAGTCACCGGTCTCACCCGCGAACCCCGGATTGCCGAGGACAGTGGTCTTCTGCTCAGACATCGATTGCACTCCCTCTGCCACTCCCACTCCCGATCCCGCTCCCTGCGCAGCTCACCGGTCGATCTCGCCGAGCACGATGTCGATGCTCGCGTTCACCGTGATCACGTCGGACAGCAGGTGACCTTCCACCATCTTCGGCAGTGCCGACAGGTTGATGAAGCTCGGTCCGCGAACGCGCCAGCGCACCGGCTTCGAACCGCCATCGCTCACGACGTACATGCCGAGTTCGCCCTTCGAGCTCTCGACACTGAACCAGCTCTCGCCGACGGGCGCCTTGACACCGCCCATGACAAGCTTGAAGTGATGGATCATCGACTCCATGTCACTCATCACATCCGTCTTGCCCGGAAGGATCACGCGCGGATCATCGACGTTGATCGGGCCGCCCGGCAGCCGCGCGATCGCCTGGTCGAGAATGCGCAGTGACTGCCGCATCTCCTCCATGCGGACGAGGTAGCGGTCGTAACAGTCGCCGTGCTCGCCGACGACTACGTCGAAATCGTACGTCTCGTAGTCGTAATACGGGCGGTCCCTGCGAACATCGTAGGGCACGCCGGACGCGCGCAGGTTCGGACCCGTCAGGCCGTAGCTCTTCGCGTCGTCGCCGCTGATGACGCCGACATTGCGGTTCCGGCCGATCCACAGGTTGTTGTGCGTCAGCAGCGTCTCGACCTCATCGAGCGTCTTCGGCAGCGTATCGACGAAGTGGCGCAGCGCCTCGATCCAGCCGGGCGGCAGGTCGGCCATCATGCCGCCGATGCGCGTCGAGGATGTCGTGATGCGCGCGCCCGTGAACGCCTCGTGCAGGTGGTAGATCCGCTCGCGCTCCTGGAACGTCCACAGGAACACGGTGAACGCACCGATGTCGATCGCCGTGGTACCGATCCACAGCAGGTGGCTGAAGATGCGGTCGAGCTCCATGCAGATCAGCCGCACCACCTTGCACCGCTCGGTCACTTCGATGCCCATCATCTTCTCGACGGACATCGCGTATGCGCAGTTGTATATCAACGGCGCCAGGTAGTCCATCCGGTCGGTGAGCGGAACGATCTGGTTCCAGGTGCGGTACTCGCCGAGCTTTTCGAAGCTCGAATGCAGGTAGCCGATGTGCGGCGTGCACTTCACGACCGTCTCGCCGTCCAGCTCGAGCACCAGCCGGAGCACGCCATGGGTGGCGGGATGCTGAGGACCGATGTTGATCAGCATGTGCTCGCCGTGCAACTCGGGCTCCATGCCCTGCGGGAGCACCGGCATCCGGACCGGGCGACCGTCCTCGCCCATCTCCGGCGTCCGGCTGACCATGTACTCGACCGTTCTCGTGCTCACGATGACGCTCCTTCCGGACCCGGCGCGCCGCCGGCGGCCGACCCCGACGCACCGGGAGTCCAGCTCTCCGGGTCGTTCGGCCGGTCGGGCGCGCCCGGCGCTCCCTTCGCTTTGTCATCGGCAGTGGCATCACCGCTGGCGCGCGCCCGCGTCGCCGCCACCGGCACGACACCGCCGGCGACCGTCAGCTCGTCGGGCGTATAGAAGTCCTCGACCGCCATCTCCAGCGAACGGCGCGTCTGCTCGGCGCGCGAAAAGCGGCCGCGCAGCGGGAAGTCCTTCCGCAGCGGGTGACCCTCCGCATAGTTGTCGGGCATCATGATACGGCGCAGGTCCGGATGGCCGCGGAAGTGGATGCCGAACAAGTCCCACACTTCACGCTCGAGCCAGTCGGCGGAGTTCCAGACGGGAACGGCGGAATCGATCTCCAGCGCCGTGAGCGGCAGCGTCGCTTTCAGCCGGAGCTGGCGCTTCTCCGTGGTCGACCACAGCTGATAGACCACCTCGAGCGGCCGGCCACCACCGTAATCGACGGCAGTCAGGTCGATCAGCATGTCATAGCGCTGCGCGTCGTCGTCGCGCAGCCACTGCAACAGCTCGCGCACCCGCTCGGGAGCGACGTACACAACGTGCTCGTCGCCCGCGAATATCGTGTGGTGAAGCACGGCGTCGCCGAAGCGGCCGCGCAGCGCGGCCACGCTCGGATGCGATGACGCATCCGCTGAATCCCCGCGCGGCGCTTCCGTCCCGGACGCGCTCTCCTCCCCTGCCTCGAGGCCGCTCAGCGCCTCGTCGAAGTTCTTATCCGTCACGCTACGGCCGCCGATCCGCCGGCCGCGCGATCGCGGTCGTCGACACCAGTCCGCTGACCTTGTTCTGGGTCGTCGAGTTGCCGTAGGGGACCGATACCTGATCGATGACTTCCGCAGGCAGGTTCTGCCGACCCGTGCGCGCCGCGTCCTCTTCACGCAGCGACGCGTTCGACAGTGTCTCGCCCTTGATCTTCTCCTGCAACAGCAGGATCCCGTAAATCAGACCCTCCGGCCGCGGCGGACAGCCAGGCACGTATATGTCCACCGGGATGATCGTGTCGATTCCCTGCACCATCGAGTACGCATCGAACACGCCGCCCGTCGATGCGCATGCGCCCATCGATATCGACCACTTCGGCTGCGGCATCTGGTCCCAGATACGGCGCAGCACCGGTGCCATCTTGTACGGCAGTCGACCCGCGCAGATCAGCATGTCCGCCTGGCGCGGCGAGAACGACATGCGCTCCATCCCGAACCGCGCCATGTCGTACTTGGTCGCAAACGACGCCATCATCTCGATCGCACAGCACGCCGTGCCGAACGGCATTGGCCACAGCGAACTCGTACGCGCCCAGTTCACCACCGCATCCAGACGCGTAGTGAGTATCGAAGCCTCGCCCCCACTGCCCGGCAGCGTCGGCAGCATGTTGCGCTCTGTTACTCCCATTCGAGCGCCCCTTTCTTCCATTCGTAGATCATTCCCACTGTCAGCACGACAATGAAGATCAGTGCCGCAATGAATCCCTGCCAGCCGAGGGACCTCATCACTACCCCCCACGACAACAGGAAAATCGTCTCCAGATCGAACACGATGAACAGGATCGCCACCATGTAGAACTTGACGGAGAACCGCTCGCGCGTGTCGCCCAGCGGCGTCATGCCCGACTCGTACGGCTCCAGCTTCGCGGGCGTCGGCCGGAACGGACTGACCAGGTGGGATAGCACAACCATGCCGACGGCGTTCGCAAGCGTAACGCCCAGCAGGATGAGGATCGGCACGTACGACTCCAGCATGCTCTGTCCGTTCGCTTGTGAATTCGTTCACGAATGACAGCCGCGCCAAACTACCCCGTCGCGACACCGGGTGTCAAGCGCACGCGACGCGCACGTGAGAGGGCGTGCACGAGGGTCACCAAGTGCGCCGGACAGGCGACCGGGCGGCAGCACGCGAGCGGCTGTGTGCGGGCCGGAGGCCGCCGTTGCCGGCGTCATGGACACGGCGTAGCTTCACGCGGCCCGCGCGGCGGCGGGAGCAGTGACCGGACAACCCGTGGAGATGCACATGACGATTCGGAGCGACCGATGGATCCGCCGGATGTCGGAGGAGCACGGCATGATCGAGCCGTTCGAACCGGGGCAGGTTCGGGATGGTGTGATCAGCTACGGCCTGTCGTCCTTCGGCTACGACATCCGGGTGGCGGACGAGTTCAAGGTGTTCACCGACGTCTTCAGCGTGGTGGTGGACCCGAAGAACTTCGACGACCGGTCATTCGTCGATTTCAAGGGGGATCACTGCATCATCCCTCCGCGCTCATTCGCCCTGGCGCGGACACTGGAGTACTTCCGCATACCGAGCGATGTGCTGGTCGTATGCGTCGGCAAGTCGACATACGCGCGCTGCGGCATCATCGTGAACGTGACCCCGCTCGAACCGGAATGGCGCGGCTACCTGACGCTGGAAATCTCGAACACGACGCCGCTGCCGGCCAAGATCTACTCGAACGAAGGCCTTGCACAGCTGCTCTTCTTCCAGGGCGACGAGACGCCGGAAGTCACGTACGCGACGAAGAAAGGCAAGTACCAGGACCAGGTGGGGGTGACGCCGCCGAGGCTTTGAGGCTGGGAGCGGGACTGCGGGGTGGACTGCGGGATGGTGATCGGGTCGGGGCTGCTGGCGGGACCTGCCGCATGGCGATCGGGTCGGGGCTGCTGGCGGGAGCTGCCGGATGGTGATCGGGTTGGGACTGCCAGCAGGAATGCGGGGTTCAGCGCGCGGTCCGGGGGCGGTTCGATCTCGGTGCTGTCTGGAACGGGCCGCGCGAATCAACGCATCGGCTGACCAGCGGTGTCCTGCCCCGCGGTTTTCCGCATTCCCGCCGGCAGCCCCCAACGCCACTCTGATCCCGCAAACCCGCCATATCGCCAGGCAACGCCTGACCCGCGGCGCCTAACCCGCGGGGTGCCGGAACTTCGCCTTGCGGAGATCGGCGTTCAGGCGGCCAATATAATCGACCTTGATGTTCTTGGGGCATGCGGTCTGACAGGCGCCATGATTGGTGCAGTGGCCGAAGCCTTCGTCGTCGTGCATCGTCACCATCTCGACAACGCGGGTATAGCGTTCGGGTTGGCCCTGGGGCAGCGCACCGAGGTGCGTGACCTTGGCGCCGGTGAAAAGCATTGCGGATGCGTTCGGACATGCGGCCACACACGCGCCGCACGCGATACACTCGGCAGCGTCCATGGCGAGGTCTGCGTTCGCCTTCGGGACGGCGATGTTGTTCGCTTCGGGGGCACTGCCGGTGCGCACGGAGATGTAACCGCCGGCCTGCACGATGCGATCGAGCGGTGAGCGGTCGACGATCAGGTCACGGATCACCGGAAACGCGGTGGCCCGCCACGGCTCGATCCACAGCTCGTCGCCGTCGCGATAGTTTCGCATGTGCAGCTGGCAGACCGTCGTGGACGGCAGCGGGCCGTGCGGCTCGCCATTGATCATGAAGCCGCACGATCCGCAGATGCCCTCGCGGCAGTCGTGATCGAACGCGATGGGCTCATCGCCGCGGGCGATCAGCTGCTCATTCACGACATCGAGCATCTCCAGGAATGACATGTGCTCAGACACGTTTTCGGCGACGTAATCCTCGAAGCGACCCTCATTACCGGGTCCGTTCTGACGCCACACATGCAGTTTCAGCTTCATCTATCCCGCCTCGAATGCCTGAGCCAGCAGTCTTCCCCGCCGACATCGGAGGTTGTCATGCATCGGCACGCGTGTGCACGTTGCTTTCGACTCGATTCCACGGCGATCATTTGTAGCTGCGCTGGGCCAGCTGAACGCTCTCGAATGTCAGCTCCTCGCGATGCTTCTTCGGCGTATTGCCCACACCGGTGAACTCCCAGACACTCGCGTGAGCGAAACGCTCGTCATCACGTCGTGCCTCGCCTTCAGCCGTCTCGTGCTCCACCCGGAAATGACCGCCGCACGACTCATCGCGATCGAGCGCGTCGTAACACATCAGTTCCGCGAACTCGAGGAAGTCGGCAACACGGCCGGCGTGCTCGAGTGACTGGTTCAGCGTTGCGGCACCTCCCGGCACGCGGACATCCCGCCAGAACTGCTCACGCAGTTCCGGGATCTTCCTGAGCGCCGTCCGCAGGCCTTCCTCGGAGCGCGCCATGCCGCAGTACTCCCACATGAGGGCGCCAAGTTCGCGGTGGAAGTCGTTGACGGTGCGGCTTCCGTTGATCGACAGCAGCCGCTCCGCCTGCTCCCTGACCTCGCGCTCGACATCCGCGAATGCCGGGTGTGACGTGTCGACGTCATCGGGCTTCATGCGGGCGATGTAGTCGCCGATAGTGAGCGGCAGGATGAAGTATCCATCCGCGAGCCCTTGCATGAGTGCACTGGCACCGAGGCGGTTGGCGCCGTGATCCGAGAAGTTGGCCTCGCCCGCGACGTGCAGACCGGGCACGGTGCTCATGAGATTGTAGTCGACCCAGAGCCCGCCCATCGTGTAGTGCGGCGCCGGGTAGATGCGCATCGGCACTTCGTACGGGTTTTCACCCGTGATGTTGGCGTACATGTCGAACAGATTGCCATAGCGCTCCGCGATGACGTCGCGGCCCAGCCGGCCGATCGAGTCGCGGAAGTCCAGGTAAACACCGACGCCCGACGGCCCGACGCCCCTGCCCTCATCGACGGCCTCCTTCGCACGCCGGGATGCGATGTCGCGCGGCGCGAGGTTCCCGAAGCTGGGGTAGTGACGCTCGAGATAGTAGTCACGCTCCGCTTCCGGTATGTCCTTCGGCGGGCGCGTGTCGCCCTGCTTCACCGGCACCCAGATGCGACCGTCGTTGCGCAGCGACTCACTCATGAGCGTGAGCTTCGACTGGTAGTCGCCGCTCGGCGGGATGCATGTCGGGTGGATCTGTGTGAAGCACGGATTGGCGAAGCCGGCGCCGCGGCGGTGCGCGCGCCAGATCGCGGTGACGTTGCAGCCCTTGGCGTTGGTCGACAGGAAGAACACGTTGCTGTAGCCGCCCGTGGCCAGAACTACGGCGTCGGCAGCCCATGACTCGATGGCGCCGTTCATGAGGTCACGCGTGACGATACCACGCGCACGCCCGTCGATGAGCACGAGGTCCAGCATCTCGTGGCGCGTATGCATCCTGACCTTGCCGCTCCGCACCTCCTTCTCCAGCGCCTGGTACGCGCCGAGCAGAAGCTGCTGACCCGTCTGGCCGCGTGCGTAGAACGTACGCGAAACCTGCGCGCCGCCGAACGAACGGTTCGCCAGGTTGCCTCCGTACTCCCGTGCGAACGGCACGCCCTGCGCCACGCACTGGTCGATGATGTTGAGACTGATCTCCGCCAGGCGATGGACGTTCGCTTCGCGTGCCCTGAAGTCGCCGCCCTTCACCGTGTCGTAGAACAACCGCTGCACGCTGTCGCCATCCGCCTGGTAGTTCTTGGCGGCATTGATGCCTCCCTGGGCAGCGATGCTGTGCGCACGGCGCGGCGAGTCCTGGAAGCAGAAGCAGTCCACATCGTAGCCAAGTTCCGCCATGGTCGCCGAGGCCGCTGCGCCGGCCAGGCCGGAACCGACGACGATGACCTTGTGCTTCCGCTTGTTCGCCGGGTTGACCAGCTTCATCTCGAACCGATGCCGGCTCCACTTCTCGTCGACCGGCCCGGCCGGTATCCTGGAATTCAACTCCATGCGGCGCCTCAGTAGCCCACGAGCCCGGCCAGCACAGCGACCGGGAAAGAGATGTTGCCGAGCACGACCACTCCGGCCAGAGCGGCGGCAATGGGTCGGCGTACGTGGTTCATCTTCGGATTGGTCGCGCCGAACGTCTGGAGCATGCTCCAGAAGCCGTGGTATAGATGGAAACCGAGCGGGATCATGGTGAGGATATAGGCGATGGAGACCGGCCAGCTCTGGAATCCGGTGACGAAATTGTGGTACGCGTTGCCATGGACGAAGTCCGGGTGGGCATTGCCGAACGTCAGATGCATCAGGTGATAGACCACGAAGCCCAGGATGATCAGGCCGCCCCAGGTCATCGTGCGTGACGCATAGCTGAAGACCATGTCGCCTTCATACTTGCGATAGCCGATCGCACGCGCCTTCCGGCTGCGCATGACGAGTTGCACGGCGGCGAGGATGTGGATGCCCACTGCAGCCAGCAGCACAATGCGGATGATCCACAGCAGCTGGCCGCTGCCGAAGAACGGCTCGCCGACCGTGCGCAGGCCCTCGGCGTAGTGATTGAACGCGTCGGCGCCCTGGTAGACCTTCAGGTTGCCGATCATGTGGCCAACGACGAAGCCGATGAGGATCACACCGGTCGTGGCCATCATGATTTTCTTGCCGACCGTCGAATCCCACAGAGAGAACACCCGCCGCATGTTGACTGCGCCTCGTCGATGTCAGCTGAGCAGAGCCATGGTCTCGCGCACTGCATCGGCGGACTTGCCGAGTGCAGCCTTTTCATCGCCGGTGAGTTCGACCTCGATGATCTTCTCGAGACCGTCGCGTCCGAGCTTGCACGGGACGCCGAGGAAGAGGTCCTTCATGCCGAACTCGCCCTGCAGCCAAGCGGAGCACGGCAGCACACGCTTCTTGTCACGCACGATCGCCTCAACCATCTGCACGACTGCGGCCGCAGGTGCGTAATACGCGCTACCCGTCTTGAGCAGGCTGACGATTTCGGCGCCGCCGGTGCGAGCGCGGTCAACGAGCGCGTCGATGCGATCCTTCGGCAGCAGCTGCGAGAGCGGGATGCCGCTGACGGTGGTGTACGATGCAAGCGGCACCATGGTGTCGCCGTGGCCGCCGAGCACAAGGGCCTGGATGTCCTCGACACTGATGTCGAGTTCGAGCGCGATGAACGAACGGTAACGCGCCGTATCGAGCACGCCGGCCATGCCGATCACGCGCTCACGCGGAAAGCCGGTCTCCTGCATGCAGACATGGGCCATGACATCGAGCGGGTTCGACACCATGATGATGATGGAATCGGGCGAGCTGCGCTTGATGTTCGCCGACACGTCACGGACGATGCCGGCGTTCGTCCTGAGCAGGTCCTCGCGGCTCATGCCCGGCTTGCGGGCAATGCCGGCCGTCACCACAACCACGTCGGAACCGGCCGTATCATCGTAGCTGTTGGTGCCGCTCACGCGCGTGTCCCAGCCCTCGATCGGCGCCGACTCCCACTGGTCGAGCCCCTTGCCCTGCGGCACGCCTTCCATGATGTCGATCATGACGACTTTGCGCGCCAGTTCCCGGCGCGCGAGTCCCTGCGCGGCCGTGGCGCCCACGTTGCCCGCCCCGACGACCGTAATCTTGTTAACCATGACTGATCCCGTTGGTAAGTAGACGCAGCAAAGTAGGCGCGGCCACGGGCAGTGTCAACGCGGTTTCGGGGGTGACGTGCCTGTTCACGGAGTCGCGTCAAGGCTCGCGACGTAAGGGGGGAGACGGAGATGTGGGGGAGTTGGAGATGCAGGGCGATGTTGCGTGTGTGCACGCGCGTCAGATCCTCAATTTCGTCCGTCGTGGCAAGTCCGATGAAGTCATCCCCGGATCTCCGGCATCCCCGGATCTCCCTTGTGAACGCTGTCGCGCGACGAGCAGGAGGTCCACTGCAGACCCCGATCCAGAATGCTCAGCCGCCGACCTGCGAGAGAGCCCGCAGGCCTCCGGATCCGATCGCACTGCCCTGCACGAGGTGGTGACGTTCCGGCTTGATCTCGAGCGTGCGGCGGATCAGGGGTTCGAGCGGCTCGCCCGCACGGAGTGGCGTGCGCAGGTCCGTTTCAATGTCTCCGAAGAGGCAAGGCCGGAGGCGGCCGTTCGCCGTGAGGCGCATCCGGTTGCAGCGATCACAGTAGTTGTGGCTCATCGGTGTGATCACGCCCACCGTACCGGCAGCGCCGTCGAGCTGGAAATATGATGCGGGACCGTTGCCGGCGGGACCGGTCACGGGCCGCAGCTCGCCCATGCGACGGAGCCTCTCGAGCATCTCGAACGAGGGGACATACTCGTCGGCGCTGATACCCAGATTGTCACCGACCGGCATGACCTCTATGAAGCGGACGTGCCAGGGACGGTCCATCGTGATGCGCGCAAAGTCCTCGATCTCGTCGTCATTACGCCCTCGCATGATGACCACGTTCACCTTGATCGGAGTGAAGCCGGCGTCCTCAGCAGCGCGCAGCCCCTCGAAGATCGCCGCATGACTCCCGGGCCGGCGTGCCAGCGCATCGACACGGTCCGGACGGAGCGAATCGAGCGATATGTTGACACGGTTGACTCCCGCATCACGCAGCGGCACGGCCAGCGCGGGAAGCAACACTGCATTGGTCGAGAGGGAGATATCGTCGATGCCATCGATCGCGCGGAGCAGTTCGACGAGTCGCGGCAGGTCCTTGCGGACCAGGGGCTCACCACCGGTCAGGCGGACGCGGCGCAGACCGAGTGCCGCCATTGCCGACACGATATCGCCGATCTCTTCATACGTGAGGATCTCCGAGCGACCCAGCCACGGCAGTCCTTCGGCCGGCATGCAGTAGACACAGCGAAGATTGCACTTGTCCGTGACGGAGATCCGCAGGTACTCGACGCGGCGCCCGAACCCGTCACGCATGCCGTCGCCGGCCCGCCGGGCAGCAAGCTCCCGGCGGTGCGCGGCCGCCTCATCCAGCAGCGCCGCGTCCCCTCGATGCGCGGCCGCCTCATCCGGCAGCGCCGCGTCCCCTCGATCGTCCCCCGTCATGCACCTATCGGGGGTACTGTGCCCGCCAGCCATTCAGCGTCGCCATCCATGTAGTGCTCCTGTTTCCAGACGGGCAATCGCTGCTTGATCTGCTCGATGATATAGCGCGCGGCAGCGAAGGACTCTTCGCGATGCGGTGAGCTGACTGCGATCGCAACGCTCACATCCCCGATCGCGAGCTCGCCGAAGCGATGCACGACGGCGATGCGATCGCTCCCCGCACGCGCGCCTGCCTCGCGCGCTATCCCGGCCAGAACGGACTCCGCCATCTCGACGAACGCATCATACCGCATCCCGCTCACTGCACGGCCGTCATTCTGCTCGCGCACCGTACCGAGAAAGAGGATCACTGCCCCGTCCGCGGCCGACCCGATCATGCCCAGAACGGCCTGCGGCTCGATCACGTCACGCGTCACCTGCGTGAACACGTCAGCCTCCCGCGACCGGAGGCAGGAGCGCGAGCTCGTCGCCGTCGCTGAGGAGCACATCCAGTTCGGCGTACTCGCGGTTGACAGCGACGACAGGGCGTTCGGGGATCCGGGCGAAGCGGGAATCGTGCTGACGGAGTGAACGGAGCGCGGCCGCGGCACTGCAGCCGTCGCGAACTTCGATGTCGAGCTCGCCGACGCCGGTCAGGTCACGATACAGAGCGAAGAGAAGGAGGCGAATGCGCATGTGCCGAAGCTAGCCGGCATGGCAGGTCGCATCAAGCGCAGAGATCGCGGCCCGTATCGGCTGAATGGGCGCCCGAAGCGCCGACGTCGTGCCGCTCGTCGCGCCTGCCTTCCGGCTGACGGTCTCTTGAATCACTCTGCTGACGCATGCGACGCGAAAGGATGTCGCGCATGTCGTCCTGAAAGTGTGCCCATGCCAGGACGAACTGGGCGCGCTGGCGCGGCGTAAGGAAGCGTGCGAGCTGCTCCTGGTCCCGGTTCCACAGTTCGTGCTCCTGGGCCCGGAGCCGTTCATGTTCCGTGAGCAGAAGCATGAACTCGGCATCCGTTGTCGCCGTGTTGCGCGCCGCACGGTAGATGCGATAGCGAAGCTGCGATGACGCGCGGGACAGCTCGCGGCGTTGCTCGCCACTCTCCGTGAGCACACGCTCCGTCCGGGAGCGCTGGGATGAGGTCATTTTCAGATCGTCCGCGAGGCGTCGTACGAACTTCTGCACGACCTCGGCCTCGAGGGAATCACGCCGTGCTTCGTGCGTGGCGCGCCGCTGCTGCTCGTCCGGCTGCTGTGCCTGTACAGCGGCGGGAGGGAGCAGGAGGGCGGCGGCGACCAGTAAGTGCCTCAAGGGTCCATCTCCTCGAGCAGCAGTTCCAGCTGCTCGACCGAAAGTTCATGCAGTTCCGACCGGCCGTGCAGCAGAGGATCCTCCGCGGCGGCCCAGCTGACGGCTTCAATGTCGATGTCCGGGCTGCCGGTCACCCGATCGAAGACTACCGCGCCGCCGATCACGGCCATTGCGAGTGTTGCAGCCATGGCCAGCCGTGCAGGGCGGCCCCGCGCCAGGGAACGTCTGCGCACCGCGGCGAGGACGCGAGCCTCGAGAGCGTCGGGCACCGGGGCGAGGATCTGCAGCGTGCGCACGATCTCCGCCTCTGCACGGCACTCGGCGCACTCGCTCAGATGCATGTCCGCCCGCGCCTCTTCATGCGACAGCATCTCGCCGCGCGTCAGGGACGGAAGCAGGTCGCGGATCGCTTCGCAGTCGTATGGGATCATTTCAGCATCTCCCTCAGCCTCTTCACGCCGAGGTGGTAGTTGACCCGGGCGGCACCTTCCGAACACTTGAGCGCGCCGGCGATCTCGGCATAACTCAGACCCTGCTGCACGCGCAGCGCTACCGCCATGCGCTGCTTGGGTGGCAGGCCATCCAGAGCCCGCTCCGCCCGCTCGACCTCCGTCACGTTCACTGCGTGCCCCGCCGGATCCGGCCCCCGCGCCGGCTCGGCCTCCGCCAGAACGAGGCTCACCTCGCGGCGCCTGCCGTTGCGCCGTCCGACCGACCGGGCGGCGTTGATCGCAATCCGCAGCAGCCAGGTGCGAAAGCTGGCGTCGCCGCGGAAGCGCGAAAGCCCGCCCATCGCATTGACGAACGCATCCTGGGCAGCGTCCTGCGCGAGATCCGGGTCACCGAGCACGCGAGCGGTCGTGCGGTAGACCTCCGGAAGGTAGCGGCGCACGAGTCGCTCCCGCGCGTCCGCGTCACCCGAACGTGCCCGCTCGACGAGCTCTTCGTCAGCGCTCGCCGCTGCGGCCTCGGAACGCGCAGGGGCCCGTCTGCTCACGGGGGAATGGATGCTGGTTCCTGGCAAAGCGTTAAATGGCCAGAGCCCCATCCGGAGCACCGGATGGGGCGCAGCGCCGTCAGAGGAGCATCAGCTAGAGAGCCGGTACGTGGGTGCCGTCGGAAACCTGCACTCGCAGGTCCTTCGACGGCTTGAAGATCGGGACGGCGCGCGCCGGTACCTCGACCGGGTCACCCGTGCGCGGATTGCGCGCCATGCGCGAACGGCGCTTGCGGACCTTGAACGTGCCGAAGCCGCGTATCTCGATGTGCTCGTGATCGGCCATGGCGTTCTTGATCGCGTTCAACAGTCCGTCCACGACCAGGGCACAGTCCTTCTTCGTGATCCCCGGGCCGATAGCCTCCGCCACCTGCTCGACGAGGTCGGCTTTGGTCATGGTTCCTCCCTGCCTTGAGTAATGCGGGCCGGGTTCAGTCCCGTGCCCGGTCTGTGCTGCCTGCTTCCACCCCCGCGAGCGCGGGTCACCAGGGTACTACGTACTTCAATCGCGGCGCCGGGTCCGGATCCAGCGCACCCAGCCTGGCCAGTATCCGCGCCGAGCCGCGACCGAGAATCAGATCCCAGACCGTCACCCGGTCCTCCGGCGGTCGCACGATCCGCGGGTCGTCTCCCAGCCCCGCCATGCGCCCCGCCACGTTGATCGCATCGCGGCGGTTTCCCAGACCATCGATCAGACGGCGCTCGAGCGCCTGACGACCCGATAGAATGCGCCCGTCGGCGACCTGCTCCACCTGTGCACGGTCCAGCTGTCGCTCCGTCGCGACGACATCCACGAATTGTGCGTATACATCCAGAACCAGCGAGTCGAGAATCGCACGGTCACCCGGTCCCAACGGTCGGAACGGCGATCCCACATCCTTGTGCTCGGCGCTCATCACCGTCTGCATCCGGACGCCGACCTTCTCCATCAGTTCGCTCGCATCCGGGATCTCCATGATCACGCCGATGGAGCCCGTTATGGAGCCGGCCAGCGCAAAGATCGAGTCCGCAGCCAGCGCTATGTAGTATCCGCCCGACGCCCCCACTCCGCCGATCGAGGCGACCACCGGCACGTCGTCCTCGTCACGGATCCGCCGCAGCTCCTGGTAGATGCTCTGCGAGGGAGCAACGATACCGCCGGGCGAATTGATGTTGACGACGTATCCCTTCACCGACGGGTCGTTGCGGAACCGCCGCAGGTCTTCCAGGAACTCCTGGTCGTCGTCGATGATGCCTTCGACATCCAGCACGGCGATGCGGCCGCCCAGCCCGAATCCCTGCCCGCCTCGCATTGCGAAGACGACGGCCAGGACGATGCCGGCAAGGGTCATGAGCGATATGACCGTTACGGCGAGGGTTGTGACGACCTTCCGCCGGGACACGCGATTTACCGCCGCGAAAGCTTGTATGTTGTTAAGGTACGGGCACCTAGGTTAGGTGTCGCCGCCTCGAAAGTCAAGGATTCCGCTGCCGTCCGGCCATCGCCGCCGCAAACTGGTCGAACAGGTACCTCGAATCGTGAGGGCCGGGCGCTCCCTCGGGATGGTACTGCACGCTGAACACGGGCAGCTCCCTGTGCTCCAGACCCTCCATCGTATGGTCGTTCAGATTGACGTGCGTCACACGCAGCGACGGCGCGCCATCCACGGCATCAGGCGTGCTGCCGCGCCGCACTGCGAAGCCGTGATTCTGAGCCGTGATCTCGACCGCACCGTCCCTCATTCGGCGGACGGGGTGGTTCCCTGCGCGGTGGCCGTACAGCAGCTTGAACGTGCTGCCGCCGAATGCGCGGGCGACGAGCTGATGACCGAGGCAGATTCCGAACACCGGAGTGCCGCGCTCGCCCAGCGAGCGGATCGTCTCGAGCGCGTGCTCCACCGCCGCCGGGTCACCCGGACCGTTGGAGACGAAGAACCCGTCGAATTCCTGCTCGAGGATCTCCGGGGCGGACGTAGTCGAGGGCAGCGTCGTGATCTCGCAGCCGCGCTCGGCGAGGAGCTTGAGCGAGTGGCGCTTCACGCCGAAGTCGTAGGCGAGAACGCGGAAGCGGCGGTCGCCGACGGGCTTTACGTCGTAGGCCTCTTCGGTCGACACTCCGCACGTCAGATCGAGCCCCTCCATATGCGGGTGCGCCTGGATCCTGCCCATGAGGTCCGGCTCGGGAACCGACGTCGGCGCGATGGCGGCACGCATCGCGCCGGCACTGCGCAGGTGCCGGGTGAGCGCGCGGGTGTCCACACCCTCGAGCGCCACGACTCCGGCCTGTTCCAGATACTTCTGCAGGGATCCGGACGCGCGCCAGTTGCTGTAGGCGGACGACGCCTCACGCATTATGAAACCGGCAACCTGTATGTGCGCGGATTCGGCATCCTCCGCCGTTACGCCGTAGTTGCCGATGAGCGGATAGGTCATCGCGACGATCTGCCCGGCGTAGGAGGGGTCGGTCAACACCTCCTGGTATCCGGTCATCGATGTGTTGAAGACCGCCTCGCCCAGCGTCTCGCCGGGCGCACCGATCATGTCGCCGGGAAAGCTCCGGCCGTCTTCCAGCAGCAGGTATCCGGGTTGTGACACGAAGCCTCGCGTAGGGGTGCAATTGACGGGCAGGCGCGAATTTAGGACGCCGTGCGTGACATGGCAAGCGAGGTGTCCCCGACAGCCTGACCAGCCCGCAGGCAAACGACGCGCGCTTGCGCAACGTGTTGATCGGCGGCCACCTTCCCGCGCCATGGATCTGGTCTACATCTATGCCGATGAGTCCTGTCTCGGTAATCAGTACAAGGATCGCGACAACCCGGGCGGGGCGGGAGGCCTGGTCGAACTGTGGCGCGACGGCAGTTGCGTGCGCCGCGACTACTGGGCGTCGGAGCCTGCGACCACGAACAACCGGATGGCCCTGATCGGGGCGACCGGGCTGCTCGCCGCGTTGCGCCGGCCGTGCCGCGTGATCTTCACGTCCGACTCGCAGTATCTTGTCACCGGCATGCGCGAATGGATCCATGGATGGGCCGCGCGCGGCTGGAAACGGAAGACGGGCGCGATCGAAAACGTGGAGCTGTGGCGGGGACTCGCGGGGGCCGCAGGACGTCACGAGATCGATTGGCGATGGGTCCGCGGACACGCAGGACACCCGCAGAACGAGTACGTGAACGATCTCGCGATACGCGCCGCGACGGAGTTGTCAGACTCGGGCGGGCTCGTAGACTCCCGGTTCGGCGAGTGGCTCGAGGGGCACCGTGAGAAGCGTCAGAAGTACATGGACTTCTTCGAATCAGCCGCGCCGGAAGAGGCGCCATTCAAGCCGGCGCGAACCCCGCCCTGACCCGCGACCGGAACCGCGTCACGCGCTCGTTCTGCCGAACTCGGCAGAGAACGCGTCCACGAGTGAAGTGGCGACATTGTCGAGCGTGACCTCACGACCCAGGATCTGACGCATCGATGTCACGCCGTACTGCGTGATACCACACGGCACGATGCTGCCGAAGAACGACAGGTCCGTGTTCACGTTGAGCGCGAAGCCATGCGATGTGATCCACCCGCTCGACACGCGGACACCGATCGCCGCGATCTTCTCGTGGCCGACCCAGACGCCCGTCAGCCCCTGCTTCCGGCCGGCAGCGATGTCGAACGACGCCAGGGCGCGGATGAGCACCTCTTCGAGGTCGCGCACGTAACGATGCAGGTCGCACCGGTCGGGCTTGAGATCGAGGATGGGATAGCCGACGAGCTGGCCGGGGCCGTGATACGTGACGTCGCCGCCCCGCCCGGTCTCGAAGACATCGATGCCTAGAAGCCGCGCCTGATCGTCATCGATGAGGACATTGTCGCGATGCGACGACGTGCCGAGCGTGATGACGTGCGGATGCTCGAGCAGTACCAGCGTGTCGGGGATTTCGCCCGCACGTCGCTGTTCGACCAGCCGGCTCTGCAGGTCGAGCGCCTCGCCGTACGCGACCCGGCCGGGCCGCTCGACGCGGAGCGGGCGATCAGTACCCTGCTCCACGATGACCGGCCGCGTCTCAGGCGTCGTCAGGGAACGACTCGATGGTCTCCTTGAGCCGCCACAGGAAACGTGCTGCATCAGCGCCATCCACAATGCGGTGGTCGTACCCGAGCGAGAACAGCGAGCGCTTGCGGATCGCGATCACGTCCGTTCCATCCGCCTCGATCACGACAGGGCGCTTCTCGATCGCACCCGTGCCGAGAATGGCCGCGGTGCCTTCCGGAATGACCGGCATGCCGACCATCGTGCCGAGCACGCCGGGGTTCGTGATCGAGAATGTCGCACCCTGAATTTCATCCGGCTTGAGCTTCTTCGAGCGAGCACGCTCGGCGACGTCACTGATGCGCTTGCTGATGCCTGTGAGGTTGAGCTCATCGGCATTCTTGATGACCGGCACGATCAGACCGGGGTTCAGATCGACGGCAATGCCGACGTTGATGTCACCGCGGTAGATGATGTTGTCGCCCGAGACGGTGGAGTTGACCATCGGGAACTCCGGCAGCACGCGCGCCACGGCCCATGCGACGAAGCCGGTATAGCTCACCTTCACGCCCGCCTGCTGCCACTTCTGCTTGCTGGCGGTGCGCACGCGGTCGATCTGCGTGAAGTCGATCTCGATGAAGGAGTGGACATGCGCCGCGATCCGCTTGGCGCGCACCATGTGATCCGCGGTGAGCCTGCGGATGCGGTCCATCGGCTCTACATCATCGTTTTCGCGGACCGGGAACTCCGGGTGCCGGACCTGGCCGTAGAACGTCGACCAGAACGAGTCCGCAGTGACCGATGATCCGCCTGCGGTGGCCGCCGCCTTCTGCGGCTGCTTCGCGGCCCCGGCGGGCTTCGCGGCCGGCTTCCCGCCCTCCTCGATGAAGGACATGATGTCCTGCTTCGTCACACGTCCGGCGTGGCCCGTACCTTCGATGTCGGCAATGTCGACGTCGTGCTCGGCCGCGATGCGCCGCACGAGCGGCGTGGACCGGCGACGCAGGCGGTCGTCAGCGCTCTCCTCGCGGCCGTCCGCCGGTGCGGTCGCTGCCGCACTCTTCGCGTTGCCACCTCCTGCCGTCGCTGCTGCGCT